>NZ_JAGXKC010000020.1:0-73388 GCF_019091045.1 Stenotrophomonas sp. GbtcB23
GGCCAAGGGAATTCCAGTCCCTCAGCCCTGACGCGCCCGCCCTCTCCTCAAGAAAGCATGCCACCGTTTCGGCGCAACGGCCTGCTGACGTGCATACAGACGCACACCCGGCACTGACAGCGCAACGTCGGTGCCTCGTGCTGGCCTGGACCAGATGCGCAGGGTGCCGCCCAGGCGCGCTGAGCGCTCGTGCATTCCCTGCACGCCCCAGCGCCCCTGCTTCACGGTGCCCTCCACCATGCCCCGGCCGTTGTCGCGTACTCGCAGGCAGAAGGTGTGGCCGAAACTCAGCTCAATGTCAATGTCCGTGGCGGCCGAATGCGCCAACGCATTGCGGATTGCCTCGCGGCCGATCAGGAACACTTCTTCGGCGGCGGCGTCGTTCAGGCGCGGCGCTTCGCCCGAGACCACCACCCGCAACCGCGTGCCCGCCGGGTTCGTCTCTTCGTTGTAGACATGGGTGAGCGCCGCAGCGAGATCGAGCCCGGCGCCGGTGTCACTGCGCAGCGAAGCGACGCGTTCGCGGCCTTCCCGGAGACTGTCTTCCGCAGCCTGCATGGCCGATTCAAGCCGCGCCTGCGCCTCGTCCGGAAGGGAAGGCATGGCGCTGATCGCGTGCAGCCGCAACAACAGGCCCTGTCCGCCCTGCAGCAGGGTGTCGTGCAGGTCACGGGCAATGCGCTCACGTTCCTCCAGCCGCTCTTCGTAGCGCGCTTTGACCAGGGCGGTGATGTGGCGGCCCCGCACGCGCGCGGCCGCAGCGACCAGCACCACCAGCGCGATCAACAACAGCCCGCGGAACCAGAACGTCTGCGTCAGCAGCGGCTCGATCCGGAAGGCACGCGTGGTTGGGGCGCTCCCCCATACGCCGTCTTCGTTGGCAGCCAGCACCTCGAACGTGTAGCTGCCCGGTCCAAGGTTGGTGTAGTACGCCGTGGTGGCGCTGCCGGCGTCGCGCCAGCCGGAGTCCACGCCGGAAAGCCGGTACCGGTAGCGGTTGCGTTCCGGGCGGGCCAGCGACTGGGCGACGAAGTCGATCTGCAGCTGGGTGATGCCCGCGGGAACCACGGTGCCGTCGCGCAGGGGCAGGGTTTCATCACCGAAATGCACATCGCCGATGCGCGCGCTGGGGGCGGCGCGCGTGCGGTGGAGGCGGGTGGTATCCAGCCACGCCAGGCCCTGGTTGGTTGCAAGCCACAGCAGTCCATCCTTCGAAAGTTGCGCGGTGGGAATCGGGCCGCTCTGCAGCGCGATACCGGGCATGCCATCGACGTCATCGAACAGCCTCGGCGAAACCGCGTTTCCGGTGCGCGCGCTGTTGATCGCATCGGCAAGATCCAGGCGCACCAGGCCGCGCCCGCCGTTCAACCACACCTGCTGGTCCGGGTCGATGACGATGCCGGTAATGCCTTCCAGCACGCCGGGAATGTCGGCGGTTACCGCGCTGAACGTACCTCCGTTGCTGCTGATGCTGAAGCCCTTCTCGCCGGCAACCAGCAGCAGGTGCTCATGCGCAAGCACGGCGGTGACCGGGCCTGCGTCGAGGCCCCGGGTCGAGCCGATGCGGTGCACCCCGGTCGCGTCGCGCAGCACCAGCTCCCCGCTCGCATAGCCGAACAGCAGGCCCTGCGCGCTGCCCGGTGCAATGACGGTGCAGCCGGGCAGGGTGATGCGCGCGTCCTCCGTCCAGGAGCCGCGCAGGTAATGCACGACGCGGTTCTCGCCCACGCAGGCCCAGGCCTCTTCGGCGCCCGGAAAATGCAGTGCCTGCGGTTGCAGGCCGCGTGCAGTGCCGGGGAACTGCACTACCTCCAGCGCCGTTCCCATGCGCCGGGCGAGGCTGGTCCATTCGAACTGCCACAGCGGGCGGGTGTCCCTCAATGCCGCGCGCTGCAGACCGGCCCGATCCAGGCCAAGGCCGTGGCGGTCGAGGTCATACGGCACCATGTCTTCGCCATACCCGAACAGCGCGCCGCCCGCATTCCTCGCCAGGATGCGGTAAGGATCGTTGGGCCCTTCCGTGAGAGTGCGGACGCTCTGCGCGCGGAAGCGGTTGAGGCCGAGGTTGGTACCTACCCACACGTTGCCCTCGCGATCCTCGAAGACCGGCACGGCCGAGGTGGAGGTCAGCCCCTGCGGAACATCGAAGCGCTCCATGCGCACCGCGTGCTTGCCGTCGAACAGCACCCGCAGGATGCCGCCGCCCCCGCGCATGGGCGCCCACATGGCGCCGTCCGAGGTGAAATGCAGGCGGCTGGCCAGCACGTCCGGAAGCAGGCGGGCCTGCCGTTCAGCGGCCGGGAGCAGGCCGTTGGCATCGGCGATGGGCACCGCACCGCGGCGCCGGTCGGCCAGCCAGATCTCGCCCGACGGGCTTTCGGCCAGCGTCGCCATCAAGGAGACCTCGATGCCGGTGGTGACGAACGCAGCGCCGCCCTTGGGAATGAACCACACCTTCTGGCCGACCAGCGCCCAGAACCGGCCCCGGGAATCGTTGAGCAGCCAGTGCGCGTGGCGCTCGGGCAGGCCCATGGATGCGGGCGGTTTTTCCCAGCGCGTGCCGTTGAACCGGCGCAGGCCTTCGTCAACCGCTGCCCAGAGCACGCCGTTGCTGTCGTATGCAAACCCCGACACCACGCCCGGCGGCACCCCTTCATTTCGCTGGTAAGAGCGCAGGGTGCCGTCGCTGCCCAGATGGGCGATGCCGGCGTGGTAATACCCCAACCACAGGCCACCGCTCCTGTCGCCCCGCAGGGTCACCAGGTTGAGCGAGGGCTGCGCAGCACCGGCGTTCGTCTGCTGGCGTACGTACCGGTGCCCATCGAAGCTGTACAGCCCGGAGCCTGTCGCCAGCCACAGCGTGCCGTTGGGGTCCTGCTGGATATCCCAGATATCGCCCGGTGCGCCCTGGCCGGCCCGCCACGCGGTGTGGTGGTAGCCGGTAAACCCGGTACCAGGCGACGGATACTGTTGCGCAAGACCCGGCGGAGACAGGGTGAAAAGAACAACCAGCAGCAGCGCACGCATGGCTTGGCCGGGGAACGAAGACAACAGGGGCATGCGGTGAACTACGGGGCCGGGGCAGGGGCCCGCTGCGGTGACGACCGCAGCGGGACGCGCCGGAGCTTATCACCCGCCGCTGGGCGGCACCGGCGTGTTGAGCAGCTGCTGCTCCCACAGGTAGGCGATGCCACTGCCGGCGGCGTGCTGCTTGAATACCTCGGTCACTTCGGCCACGTGATCCAGCCGTGCCCAGTCGCGCTGCCATTCGCCAGCCAGGGCCATCCAGGTCATCACGTTGGCGCCGGCGGCGATCATGCGCTGGATGGCAACCTGGTGCGCTTCCACCGACACCGCGCCACATGCATCCGTAATGACGGTGACATCCCAGCCCTCGCCGAGCGCCTGGATGACCGGCATCGCCACGCAGATCTCGGTCCACAGACCGGCGATGATCAGCTGCTTGCGGCCGGTGGCCTTGACCGCATCCACCACCGCCTTGTGCTGCCAGGTGTTGATCAGGGTGCGGTCGATGACCTGCTGGTCTGGAAACACATCGGTGATGTGCGGGAAGATCAGCCCGCCGCGTTCGGCGATCACGCTGGTGAGGATGGTGGGAACGCGGTAAGCCTTGGCGGTCTTGGCCAGGGCCGTGGCACTGTTCACCACGGCATGCGGGTCGTGGCTGTTGAGGTTGGCCAGCTGGTAGGGCTGGTGGTCGATGAGCACGAGGACGGAATCTTCGGGGCGAAGCAGCGAGTCGAGGCCATTGCGGAAGGTCATGGATGCATCCTGTGTGGGTGGGGCAGAACAAGCCCAAACCTTGTCATTCCCCTCCGTGAGGCGGTAGCCGCGTTCCGTGCCAAGCTGTGTCGCGGAAAGTGGAACGCGCGTTGGGCCATTGCTGTGTCAGGCTGGTGGGCGAACCCGGGAGGAACGGCGTGGATATCGAAGACCTGCGGACATTCGTGGAAGTGGCCAGCGCCGGTGGCGTGTCACCGGCGGCGCGTCGACTCGGCGTGGCCAAGTCGATCGTCAGCCGACGGCTTGGGCGCCTCGAAGGCGAGCTGGGCGTGCAACTGCTGGCGCGGACCACGCGCGGTGCATCGCTGACCGAGGCCGGTGCCACGTTCCGTATCCACGCGGCCAAGGCCTGCGCCGAGATCGATGCGGCGCGCGATGCCATCCTGCCAAGTGGCGACCTGCGCGGGCGGCTGCGCGTTGCAGCGCCGCTGACTTTTGGTCCCACCCACTTCGCACCGGTCTTCGCGGACCTGGCACGGCGACATCCCCAGCTGCACGTGCATGCTACCTACAGCGATCGCTTCGTCGATCTGGTGGGAGAAGGCTATGACTGTGCGATCCGCGTGGGGTATCTGCAGGATTCCAACCTGATCGCGCGCTGCGTCGGGCCGCTCCACGGCGGCCTGGTCGCCAGCCCGGGCTATGTAACCGCGAACGGCTCCCCGCAGTCGCCGGACCAGCTGGCCGACCACGAGGCGCTGATGCAGGGCACCGAAGCGTGGCAGTTCATGGACGGCGACAGCGTGGTGACGGTGCATCCGCGTGGTCGCTTCAAGGCCGACAACGGTACCGCGCTGCTTGCCGCCGCCCTGGCCGGCCTCGGCATCGCGTGGCTGCCCGATGGCATCACCCGTGAGCACCTGGATGCGGGTGCGCTGGTGCCGGTCATGCCGCGCCATCCGCCACCGCCGGCCGGCATCTATGTCGTCAGGCCGCCGGGCCAGCACCCGTCATTGAAGGTGCGGGCGCTCACCGAGCTGCTGATCGCGTGTTTCGATCTGGCGCCTCTGCCAGTGAAGCATTCGAGGTAGTGCCTCAGGCTGGCCGCGTCGGGGCCATCATCTACGCTGTTTGATCGCGTGCTCGGCGGGAAAGAAGCGCCCGCCCAGCCCCAACGCCACGCGGACCAGCAGCACCAGCACGGGTACTTCGACCAGTGGTCCGATGACGGCGGCAAAGGCCACCGGGGAGGCAAGCCCGAAGGCGGCGATGGCAACGGCGATGGCCAGTTCAAAGTTGTTGCCGGCGGCAGTGAAGGCTATGGCCGTGGTACGCGGATAATCCCTGGCGATGAGCCGCCCCATGAAGAAGCTGAGGCCGAACTGGATGATGAAATAGAGCGTGAGCGGAATGGCGATGCGCACCGCATCGAACGGAAGGCGCAGCACGTCGGCGCCCTTCAGGCTGAACATCGCCACGATGGTGAGCAGCAGTGCGACAAGCGTGATCGGGCTGATCGCCGGCAGGAAGCGCTCTTCGTACCAGCGCTCACCCCTGGCGGCTCGCAGCCAGCGACGGGTGAGGTAGCCGGCGAGGAATGGAACGCCCAGGTAGATCAGCACCGCTTCGGCGATGGTCCACATGCTGACGTTGACCACGCTTCCCTGCAGGCCGAACATCGGTGGCAGCCAGGTAAGGAAGAACCAGGCGTACACGCTGAAAAACAGGATCTGGAAGATCGAGTTGAAGGCCACCAGCCCGGCCACGTACTGGTTGTCGCCGCGTGCAAGCTGGTTCCACACCAGCACCATGGCAATGCAGCGCGCCAGCCCGATCAGGATAAGCCCGGTCATGTACTCGGGGGAATCGCGCAGGAACAGCACCGCCAGGCCGAACATGAGGCACGGCCCCACGATCCAGTTCTGCAGCAGCGAGAGCGCCAGCACCCGTTTGTCGGCAAACACCTCTGGCAGCGCCTCGTACTTCACCTTGGCCAGCGGCGGGTACATCATCAGGATCAGGCCGATGGCAATCGGCACGTTGGTCGTGCCGATCGACAGGCGGTTCAGCGCGGTGGGAACGTCGTGGAACAGTGCACCCAGGCCCACGCCCACCGCCATCGCGGAGAATATCCACAGCGTCAGATATCGATCGAGGAAGGACAGGCGGGAGGTCTTCATGCGCATGGAAGGAACTCAGCAGCAGCCAGGCCGCTCGGACGGCGTGTCGTCAGCGCAGCAGTTCTCGGTGAGGTAGCCGACCAAGGCGTTCATCGCAGTGAAGTTCGCCCGATAGCAGATGGACCGGCCCAGGTGTTCGGCGGTAATCAGCTTGGCGGCTGACAGTGCCTTCAAGTGGAAGGACAGCGTCGCGCCAGGCAGGTTGAGTGCCTGGGCGATATCGCCCGCCGGTTTGCCGCCCGTACCGGCCTGTACCAGGAGACGGTAGATGGACAGGCGGGTGGCATGGCTCAGGGCACCAAGGGCCCGGGTTGCGTGCTTATGTTCCATAATTCTAGAATAGTCGAAATTATGTCGCGGGACAAACCATGACCGACCTCCCCAACCTGGTTCCGGGTGCGCTGGGTACTCCCATGGCCGCCCGGTTGGACGCAGGGACCGTGCTGGCGCATCGTCCGCGCATCCTGATCCTCTATGGCTCGCTGCGGCCCCAGTCGTTCAGTCGCAAGTTGGCCTTGGAGGCGCAGCGCCTGCTCGAACACCTCGGGGCTGAGACGCGGCTGTTCGATCCGCACGCGCTGCCGATGCTCGACTCGGTGCCCGCCACGCATCCCAAAGTGCAGGAACTGCGGCAGGCCTCGCTCTGGTCCGAAGGCCACGTGTGGATCAGCCCGGAACGGCACGGCACGCTGACGGCGGTGTTCAAGAACCAGATCGACTGGTTGCCGCTGGAGGAAGGCAGCGTGCGGCCCACCCAGGGACGCACGCTGGCGGTGATGCAGGTGAACGGTGGCTCGCAATCCTTCAATGTGGTCAACGCGCTGCGCGTACTGGGTCGCTGGATGCGGATGGTGACGATTCCAAATCAGTCGTCGGTCCCCAAGGCCTGGCAGGAGTTCGATGAGCAGGGGCGGATGAAGCCGTCGGCGTACTACGACCGCGTTGTGGATGTGATGGAAGAACTGGTCAAATTCACCCTGCTGGTTCGCGGCCGCAGTGACTACCTGGTAGAGCGCTACAGTGAGCGAAAGGGGGCAGTGGAAGCTGCGAGCCTGGCTGCTGCTGCCGGCGTCGTCGAAACCGTTCTTGATGAGGAGGGCACATGAAGGCCGTCATCTACCACAACCCGAAATGCGGCACCTCGCGCAACACGCTGGCGTTGATCCGGCATGCGGGGATCGAACCTGAGGTGATCGAGTACCTGGTTGATCCGCCAAGCCGTGCGCGCCTGGTCGAACTGATCAATGCCGCCGGCGTTAACGTACGCGGCGCCATCCGCAAGAAAGAGAAGCGCTACCTGGAATTGGGGCTGGACGACATTGCGCTCAGCGATGACGCATTGCTGGATGCGCTGATGGACAACCCGATCCTGATCGAACGGCCGTGGGTGCAGACCGATCTGGGAACGCGCCTGTGTCGGCCTTCCGAGGTCGTCCTGGAAATTCTTCCGACCGTCACCGCGCCCTTCGCCAAGGAAGACGGTGAGGTGGTGATCGATCAGGACGGCAAGCGGGTTTACTGATCACCGCCGTAGTGCAGCCAGGGTCAGCCCTGTTGGAGCCGAGAACATGTTGTCCTTCAAGCAGATGGCATTGAACGCAGAGGTCATTGCGTTGCTTCAACGCGTCGGGTTGCCCACCGAAGACCTCGACCCGGTGTCCACCACGTTCTGCGGTATGTGGGAAGACGAAATGCTGTGCGGGGTCATCGCGATCGAGCCGTACCACGATGTCGGACTGCTGAGGTCGCTCGCGGTCAGCCCCGCGTTTCGAGGCCGCGGCCAGGGTGAGGTGCTGGTGGGCAAGGCGGAGGAGCTTGCCCGCCGCGTGGGCGTGGAGGAGCTTTATCTGCTTACGGTCTCTTCCAGCACCCTGTTCGAGCGCTGCGGCTTTGCCCACGTTGGACGGGACGATGTCCCCGTTTCGATTCGGGAAACCAAGCAGTTCTCCGGCCTGTGCCCGGCCACCTGCGCGGTCATGCGCAAGCGGATCTGATACGCATCGCCCGCCGCACGGCGGGCGATGGTCGCAGGCCGCGCTTACTTCGCCGCCAGCCGCTTCAGCAGCACGGCGGCGGTTTCAGCGGACGACGCGGGGTTCTGGCCGGTGATCAGCAGGCCATCGCTGACCACGTAAGAGCCCCAGTCCGGCCCCTTCGAGTAGTCGCCGCCCAGCGCCTTGAGCGTGTCTTCGACCAGGAAGGGCACTACGTCGGTCAGGCCGACGCCGGCTTCCTCGCTGTTGGTGAAACCGGTGACCTTCCGGCCCTGCACCAGCGGCTTGCCGTTGGCGGCCTTGACGTGGCGAAGCACGCCCGGGGCGTGGCAGACCAGCGCGACCGGCTTTTCGGCGGCGATGAACGATTCGATCAGCGCGATGGACCGGCTGTCTTCGGCCAGGTCCCAAAGCGGCCCGTGGCCACCGGGATAGAACACGGTGTCGAAGTCGGCCTGCGAAACGCTGTCCAGGCGAACGGTGTTGGCCAGTTGTGCGGTCGCCGCCGCATCGGCCTCGAAGCGACGGGTGAGGTCGGTCTGGAAGTCGGGCTCGTTGCTCTTTGGATCCAGCGGCGGCTGCCCGCCGTTGGGCGAGGCCAGGGTGATGGTGGCGCCCGCGTCCTGGAACGCGTAGTAGGGCGCGGCAAGTTCTTCGAGCCAGAAGCCGGTCTTGCGACCGGTGTTGCCAAGCGCGTCGTGGGAGGTGAGGACGATCAATACCTTCATGGGGAACGGTTCCTGGTAGATGGAGGATTACAGTAGACCGGTCGTCTAGAATGCCGGCGTGAAAAAACGCCCACAGGGCGTGAAGTACCTTCGGCCTGGGGTCAGGCCGAAGGGTGGAGAATCTGTTGCGTGGTCCGCCACGCGGTGTCGAAGGGCTGGGTATCGCGCACGATTTTCACCATCAAGCTCGCCCCCAACCACAGCGCGTAGAGGCTCTGCGCCACTGTGTCGGGTTTGCCGGTGAAGGCAAGCGAGCCCTCGGCGGCGCCCGCTTCAATTACATGCGCCAGCCGCTCGATGATGCCGGCGGTGCCCCGCTGCAGCGTTGTGCGCATGCTGTGGGACAGGTCTGCCACTTCGGCGCCGAGTTTCACCGCCAGGCACTTGCCCTGGCAATCCTCGAACGACTGGTTGTCCTTCCAGGCGGCGAAATACGCCTCCAACTGCTGCGCGCGGTTCTTCCCGGGCTGGGCAAAGGTACGGTCCATGTCGGCCAGATAGGCCGCGAAGTAGTCGTCAAGCAGGGCGTCGCCGAAGGCTTCCTTGGACGCGAAGTAGTGGTAGAACGAACCTTTCGGTACGCCCGCGGCACTCAACACTTCATTCAAGCCCACCGCCGAGAACCCCTTGCCGCCCATGATGCGCTGGCCGGTGGACAGGATCCTGTCGCGGACGTCGGTGCTTTCAGTGACTGCGGTCGGGCTCATGGACCGCACTGTACTCTGGATTAGACCGGTCGTCTAGTGTCGCGGCACGGTCGGCCGGCGGCCAAGCTAGCTGGCCTTCCGGCTGCAGCCCAACGCACGCTCCACGTGGGACAGCAGGTCGTCTATCTCGAACGGCTTGGCGATGAACGGCACCGCCTTGTGTGCAGCGGGCACCGCCTGCAGGTACACGGCGGACGCAAACAGATACGGTGTGCCCAGGCGCGCAAGGCGATCAGCGACCGGGAACACGGCGCCGTCGCGCAGCTCAACGTCCAGGATCGCCGCGTCGAACGGCTGGTCGGCAATGGCGAACAGGGCATCGGTCACCGAGTAGGCCGGAACGACCGTGTAGCCCGCGCCACTGAGTACTTCAATGAAGAGTCTCGACAGCTCGATTTCATCCTCGACCACCAGGATGACCTTGTTTGTACGTGATGACGCCAGGGTGCTCATGAAGTGCGCAGGAACGGTAGATACGCCTAAGGTCTACCTTCAGGTGTCAACGCGGCGGAAAGTCCTCTAGTCGCGGTCTTCATCGCAGCGGTCGACCCTGCTGCGGGCAATGCGGGCCGAACCGCAGTAGAAGTACGGTTTTTGGCGCGCGGGGCCATTGCTACGCTCCAGCTTTCCGCGTTGGAGATCCCGCCGTGAATCACGACGTTACGCGCAAGTCCCACTTCGCCCTCCCGTTGGTCGCCCTCGCCTTCGCGGTGGCCATATCCGCCTGCCGACGGGAGCCGGACGCGCCCGCCGCAGATGCAGCCAGTGCGCCACCGGCGCCTGCTTCATCAACGGCGCCACCCGCACCGCCGCCCGCAGAGCCCAACCGCGCGCCAGAACCCGGAAGCGTGCCGGTGACCGCCGACAGCTTCGTGCGCGCCGAATCCGATCGCTATCTCGGCGCGCTGGTGAAGGAGCAGGGACTGGGCAAGCTGTTCCATCATCGCGAACCGGCATCGATCGACAGCCAGACCGTGGTCCGTTTGAATCGCGACACGCTGTACTCCAGCGCGGTGTTCGACCTCGATGCCGGCCCGGTCACGATCACGCTCCCCGATGCGGGTGATCGCTTCATGTCCATGCAGGTCATCGACGAGGACCAGTACACCACCCAGGTCAACTACACGCCCGGCGACTACACGCTCAGCCGTGGCAAGGACGGCACCCGCTACGTGGTGGTCGCCCTTCGAACGCTGGTGGATCCATCCAGCCCGGATGACGTCGCAAAGGTGCACGCGCTGCAGGATGCGATCAAGGTCCAGCAGGCCGCGCCGGGCAGCTTCGAGGTACCGAAGTGGGACACGGTGAGCCAGGACAAGGTGCGCGCCGCGCTGCTGACGCTGGCATCCACGCTGCCGGACACCCGGCACATGTTCGGCACCCGCGACACGGTCGACCCGGTGCGCCGCGTGATCGGTGCCGCCTCGGCCTGGGGCGGCAACCCTGACAAGGACGCGATGTACCTCAACGTGGTGCCGGCCCGGAACGATGGCAGCACCGTGTACCGGCTGCACGTGGCCGATGTGCCCGTGGACGGGTTCTGGTCGGTGAGCCTGTACAACGCCGACGGGTACTACGAAAAAAACCCGCAGAACGCCTACACACTCAACAACCTCACCGCGAAGAAGAGCGCCGACGGCTCGATCGACATCCAGTTCGGTGGCTGCGATGGCCAGGTGCCCAACTGCCTGCCCACCATGGCCGGCTGGAACTACATGGTGCGGCTGTACCGGCCCCGTGCGGAGATCCTGGAAGGGCGCTGGACCTTCCCTGACGCCGTGCCGGTGCAATAGCGCAGCCGGCCGCGGCCCCTCCGTACAGGTGCCGTGTACGCGGCACCTGCGATGCTGTGCGCATGAATCCGTCGACCCGTTCCGATCATGAAGCCAGTGTGGCAGCAGACAACCCGCCGCGCTCGCGAGCGTTCGCACTACGCCGCTGGCTGGGCTGGCTGGTGTTTCCGCTGCTGCTGGGCCTGGTGCTGCTGACCCTGTGGAATGGCGAGTGGCTCAAGGCGCCACGCGCGATGTGGGAGCTGTCGCGCATGCCCGCGCCGACGACGTTGCCGGTCCCGGTGGACGGGGTTGCGGCCCGGCGCATCGCCGATACGTTCGGCGCGCCGCGCGGACGCGACCGCACCCATGCCGGCGTGGACATCTTCGCCAAGCGCGGCACGCCGGTACGCAGCGCGGCGCCAGGCGTGGTGGTCGCGGTGCGCGACAGCGGGCTGGGCGGGCGCCAGGTATGGGTCATTGGACCGGCGCGCGAGCGCTACTACTACGCGCATCTCGAGGACTGGCGCGAGGGGCTGGCCGAGGGCGAGGTGGTCAGCGAAGGCACCGTGCTGGGCTACGTCGGTGACAGTGGCAATGCGGCCGGTACGCCGCCGCACCTGCACTGGGGGATCTACGGTGCCGATGGCGCCTACGATCCGCTGCCGCTGCTGAAGGCGCACCGCACGACCAACGGTCGTGCGCTACCCCGGTAGGTAACGACCGTTGGTCGTTACGCCTTCGACCGCCGGCCGGACACGTGCGCATGCCCGCGCACATGCCAGCGCCATGGGAACTCCACGGCGCGGCTGATGCCGATCCGCGGCCCAGCCACCGGATCGTCCGGTGGGGGCATGCCGTCCGACACGATGCGGATGCCTCGATCGTTCCTGACCAGATCCGCGCCATCCAATGCCTTGTTGATGCCCATCGCCTGCGACAGCCGCCCCGGGCCGCTGGCAAGCTCGTGGTCGCGGCGGATCGCGGGCCGCGCGTTCCGAATAAGGGCCAGACCGTGCACCGGTTCCAACGCCCGCAGGAGCACGCCCCAGCCCTGGCCCACCTCACCGCACACCGCGTTGCTGCCCCAGTGCATGCCATAGGTGAAGTAGACATACAGGTGGCCGCATTCGCCGAACATGCTGGCCGTGCGCGCGGTCATGCCCCGGAAGGAGTGTGCAGCCGGATCCTGATCGCCCGCATAGGCTTCCACTTCAACGATCCGGCCTGCACGGCCATCGTCGCGCACCAGCAGTTTGTTGAGCAGCTCGGGCGCGACCTCGGTGGGGTGTCGGCGGTAGAAGCGGCGCGGCAACGTGCGCCAGCGCGACGGAGGCAACAGGGCAGGTACGGCGTCGGTTACGGGCATGGCAGGCTCCAGCAGGGCGACCTCCACCATGCACCGGCGCCGGTGGTGGTGGCATCAAGCCGTGCAACGGCCTGTCTCACTGCAGCGGCGCCGCCTGCTGGGACGCGATCCGCGCCAGCTTGTTCGGATTGCGCTGCACCAGGACTTGGGTGATGCGTTCGCCATCGGTATCGAATGACATCGCCGAATCCAGGTGCTCGCCGAAGTAGCGCAGCAGCCCCATCCGTCCGTTGACGAAGGCCGGGACCATGCGCAATTCGGCCCGCCGCCGCAGCGTGGGCGCGAACAGGAGCCGGGCGATGCGCGCACCGCCAAGCATCGGCCTGGGGAAGCTGCTGACGACACCGCCGCCGTCGCCGATCAGCTGCGCCGACGTGTCCATCAGCGCGATCATCGACTTCAGGTCGCCCTTGTCCAGCGCCTCGGTGAACGCCTGCAGCAGTTGCTGGTGGGTGCGGTGCGGCACCGCGTGCAGCGGGCGCTCCTCGCGCAGGCGGGCGCGCGCGCGGTGCACGATCTGCCGGCAGGCTGCTTCGCTCTTGCCGAGGATGCGGGCGATCTCGGGATAGTCACGGTCGAACACATCGTGCAGCAAAAAGGCGGCGCGTGCTTCCGGCGCCAGCCGTTCCAGGACCGCAAGGAAGGCAACGGAGAGATCGCTGGCCGCTTCGTGCAGGCGCTCAGGCGTGCTGGCATCGTCGGTCAGTACCGGCTCGGGCAGCCAGATGCCCACATAGTGCTCGCGGCTGCGGCGCGCCATGCGCAGCTCGTCGATGGCGATGCGGGTGGTGGTGGCGACCAGCCAGGCTTCGGCGTTCTCGATGGCGTCGCGGTCGGTGCCGTTCCAGCGCAGCCACACCTCCTGCGCGACATCTTCGGCTTCGGCCATGGAGCCCAGCATGCGATAGGCCACGCCAAGCACGCGGGGGCGCAGCTGGGTGAAACGGTCGAGGGAAGTATCCATGGCGGCATTCAACACGAGCGCGCGCCGCAGGGACAGTGCCGTAAGCAGCACATTGTCGACCCACGGTGTTGAGCGCTGCGCACCAATTCAACAGACGGGGGCTGTCACAGGGCATCGCGCTGGTCCGTCTGCCTTGCATGAGCACCCTATCCACCGCCGACGCCGCAGGCCTGCCACGCCCCGCCGACCAGGTCTGGACCACGTTCCTGTCTGCGCTGGAGGCGCTGCCTGCCGACGCCCGCCTGCTGCTGTTGCTGCATGACGTGGCCGGTGCGTCCATCGAGGAGCTCATGCCGTTGCTGGGGTTGCCTGCTGCTGAATGCAGGCAAAGGCTGGAAGCGGCCCACGCCTGCCTGCGCGCACATGCGCGCCATCTTGGAGCGCCGCCCGCATGTCCCTGACTGATCCGGCCACCGTAGACGACGGTGTCGACCCGCTCACCACCGGCTTTTCGGCCAGCTACGCCGGGGTGATGGCGTTCATTGCCGTGGCCCACGAGGGCAGCTTCTCGCGCGCGGCCGACCGGCTCGGCATCGGCCGCTCGGCGGTCAGCCGCAGCGTGCAGAAACTGGAGGGGCAGCTGGGCGTGCGCCTGTTCCTGCGCACCACCCGGTCGACCTCGCTCACCCGCGAAGGCGAGCTGTTCCACGACGGCTGCCGCCCCGGTGTCGACCGCATCCTGCAGGCGCTGGAGGAAATGCGCGACCTGCGTGACGGGCCGCCACGGGGGCACCTGCGGGTGAGTGCCACGCATGGGTTCGGGCGCAAGGTGATCGCGCCGCTGCTGTCTGCATTCCGGGCCCACTTCCCCGAAGTCACGCTCGAACTGCAGCTGGAAGAGCGTCCGCTGGACCTGGCCGCCGACCGGATCGATGTGGCGTTCCGCGACGGCGTGCTGGAAGACAGCGAGGTCATCGCAAAACACCTGATCCCGATGCAGCTGCTGGTCTGCGCCGCACCGGACTACGTGGTGCGGCACGGCCTGCCGGCCACCGTGGGCGAGCTGGCCGCGCATGCCTGCATCAGCCAGCGCCAGGCCAACGGGCGGCTGCAGCCTTGGGAGTTTCGTGTGGACGGCCGGCCACTGAGCGTGGAACCGGCGTCGGCGCTGGTGTTCAACGACGCCGACCTGGCGCTGCAGGCGGTCCTGCAGGGACAGGGCCTGGCGCAGCTGCCGAACTACCAGGTGCGCGCTGCGCTGGATGACGGGTTGGCGGTCAGCTGCCTGGACCAGTACGCCGCCGACGACCGCGGGCACTACCTGTGCTATCTCAGCCGACGCCAGCTGCCCAAGCGCATCCGCGCGTTCATCGATTTCATCACCAGCGAGGTGCGTGCACTCGACCTGGACGTGGTGACCCATTGGGAAAGCGTGCAGCAGGCCAGTGCACCGGCGCGCGACGTCGATGCCGGCGCGTGGCAATGAACGCCATTGGTGCCTGACAGGCAACAGTGCGCGTCCGCGTGCGGACCTACTGCCGCCGCAGCGGCCTGCCTAGCATCGTCACATGCCCCGGCCACCGGGGTTCCTCCTTCCCCTTCTGGAGCAAGAACATGAAGATCCTGGTCATCGGCGGCACCGGCCGCATTGGCAGCAAGGTGGTCGACCGCCTGCGCGCGGGCGGCCATGACATCGTCATCGCCGCACCGTCCACCGGCATCGACATCATCAGCGGCGACGGCCTGGAGGCGGCCATGGCCGGCACCGACGTGGTCATCGACCTGGCCAACTCGCCGTCGTTCGAAGACGCGGCGGTGCTGGCCTTCTTCCAGACCGCCGGGCGCAACATCCTGGCCGCCGAAGCCAAGGCCGGCGTACGCCATCACGTGGCCCTCTCCGTGGTGGGCACCGACAAGCTGGCGGCCAGTGGCTACTTCCGCGGCAAGATCGCGCAGGAGAGGTTGATCCGCGAGGCGGGCATCGCCTACACCATCATCCATTCCACCCAGTTCTTCGAATTCCTGCCGGGCATCCTCCAGTCCGCCGGTGAAGCGCTGCGCCTGCCCACCGCGCTGGTGCAGCCGATTTCGGCGGACGACGTGGCCGACGCAGTGGCGCGCATCGCGCTGCAGCCTGCCGTCAACGGGGTGGTGGAGATCGCCGGCCCCGAGCGCGCACCGATGGACGAACTGGCACAGCGCTTCCTCGACCGTACCCACGATCCCCGCCAGGTGGTGGGCGACGCACAGGCACCGTACTTCGGTGCGCAACTGCAGAACGACACGCTGGTGCCGGTCGGCCAGGCGTGGCTGGGCCGGCAGGGCTTCGATGCCTGGCTGCAGCAGTCCGGGTTGGTACGCAGCAACTGATTGCCCGTCCGCCCGCACCTCGTGGAAACGCCATGTCCGACCTGAAGCCGCCGTCGCCCACCGTTCTCGACAAATACCGTGGCGACGAGGTGCGCCCGCTCTACACCGGGCGGGTGCGGGTGAGCGGCGGCGAGACGGGACACGGACGCGCTTCGGGCGTGGTCGTCTCCGACGATGGCGCCTTGGCACTCGACCTGCGCCTGCCTCCCTCGCTGGGCGGTCCAGGTGGCGGCAGCAACCCCGAGCAGCTGTTGGCTGCCGGCTATGCGGCCTGCTTCCACGGCGCGATGAACCTGCTGGCCAGCCGTGCCGGGCTGGTGCTGGTAGACCCCTGCATCGAGGTGTCGGTGACCTTCTCGCGCGACCCGATCGACGGCCTGTACCTGCTGTCGGCCGAGGTGGAAGCGTACCTGCCCGGCCTGGAGGCGGGCGTGGCCGCCGAGCTGGTGCGCAACACCGAACGTGTCTGCCCCTACGCAAAGATGTTCCGCAACGGCATCACCCACGTGGTGAGCGTGGTGCCCACCGCCGCCCCCTGAGCGGCGTTTCCCCCTGCTGGAGAAAACCCTCATGCACGCCGGCCGCTCCTATACCTTCACCGAATTCCTGCTGTGGACCCGCCGCCCGCTGTATCTGTTGATCCTGCTGGATGTGGCGCTGGTGGCGCTGTACCAGCTGGGCGGAATGCATTGGCTGGCGGTGCCATGGAACGTGATCTTCATGCTCGGTACCAGCGTGGCGCTGATCGCAGGCTTCAAGAACACCCAGACCTACAACCGGCTGTGGGAAGCGCAGCAGGTGTGGGCCTCCATCACGGCCGCCAGCCGCCTGTGGGGCACGATGAGCCGCGACTACGTGGCCCATCCCGAACACACCCGGCGGCTGGTATATCGCCACCTGGCGTGGCTGACCGCGCTGCGTTACCAGATGCGCGAAGCCAAACCCTGGGAGACCGTGCAGCTGGCGCCCAACGTCGAGTACCGCAAGCGCTATGACGTACCGGAACAGGTGCGCACGCTGGATGCCGAACTGATCAAGTACGTCACCCCCGAAGAACGCGCGCGCATCCTGGGCGCTGGCGGCAAGGCCACCGAAGTACTGTCGCTGCAGGGCGCATCGCTGCGTCAGCTGCTGGATGCAGGCGACCTGCCGCAGGCCAGCTTCGCCGAACTGCAGCGCGTACTTCGCGACCTGCACGACCAGCAGGCGCGCAGCGAACGGATCAAGAACTACCCCTATCCGCGCCAGTACGCGGTGATCAACGTGATCTTTGTGCGCATCCTGTGCCTGCTGCTGCCACTGGGCATGATCGACCTGCTGGCACCCATGAACGACACGGTGGGCGGGGCGATGGCCGGGCACAGGGTGTGGCTTGCGATTCCGCTGAGTGTGCTGGTGTCGTGGATGTATGCCGCGCTGGACCAGGTCGGCGAAAGCAGCGCCAATCCCTTCGAAGGTGGCGCCAACGACATTCCGATCTCGCAGCTGTGCACCTCCATCGAGCTGGACCTGCGCCTGCTGCTGGATGAGCGCGACATTCCGGTGCCGCAGGTGCCGGCCAGCCCCATCGTGATGTGATCGCGCCAGCGTTGCGCACTACGTTGGCCTCTGCCGCGGGTGCACCTTCCCAATCCAATGCCCGCACCGCCGACCGTCATCGTGCGGTCTTCAACGCCCGCTACAACGTAGGCACTGCGCGGACAGGGCAGGATGCAAACGGATCCTGCCCTAAAGTCCAGGCGAATGCGGCCGATACCGATGCGTCCTTCTGTCTGGAGTGCGTCATGTCGGCCATCCCCCGCCGTGTGCTGTCGTCCCTTGCCCGCAGGGCTGAACCCCTGCGCCGGCTCAGCGTGGCGCGCAAGCTGAAAATCAGCCTGGTGGCCTGTGCAGCGGGCCTGCTTCTGGTGGCCGCCGTGTACGCTTGGACAAGGTACAACAGCGAACGCGCCGCCGACACCTTCGCCACCCACCAGCAGGCGACCAGCCTGATGGCGCTGCTGGGCACCCAGGTGGCCGATGCCCGTCGCCTGCAGACCCGCTACGCGGCGAGCTTCGACGATACCGACCGGAACGCGCTGCAGCAGGCACGCCAACGCCTGCAGGTGTCGCTGGAGGCACTGCAGCGCACCGCCGCCGCCAACGGCAATGCGGCTTCACTGAGGGTCCTGGGCACCCGCATCGGCGAGTTTGCCGAGGGCATCAACGCGCTGAATGCACGCGTGGATGAAATGGGAAGGGGCGAGGCCGGGTTGCGCGCGCAGCTGGAGGCCGCCGCTGCTGCGATGGAGGCCGCGCTGGGCCCCCTGCAACGACCCGCACTGGACGCCCAGTGGGAGGCCATCCGCCGGCAGGAAGCGCTGCTGCTGCTCACCGGCGATTCCACCCATGCCGACCGCGCCAGCGACGCCAAGCTGCCGTTCGAACTGGCGCTGACAGCGCCGGGCGTGCCGGCGGCCGCACAGGACGCGCTTCGCACCGCGATGGACAGCTACCAGGGTGCACTGCTTGGCTACACCGCCGCGCGAGTGGGGCTGGATGTGGAAGCGCAGTCGCTGGCCGATACCGCTGCACAGATCGCGCCGTCGCTCGAGCAGGCGCAGCGTGCGCAGGAAACGGCACTGGAGGCCGCGCGCGGGCGCCTGCAGGCACAAGCGAGGGCGATGACGGTGGTGTTCGCGGTCACGCTGCTGCTGGTGGCTGCGTTGCTCATCGCCACGCTGCTGCTGACCCTGCAGGCGGTGCAGCGCCCGATCGCGAACACGTTGCGCTTCGCCGAGGACATCGCCGAGGACCGGCTGGATACGGTGCTGGTCGTGCATAACCCGCACGATGAATTCGGCCAGCTGGCGCAACGCCTGCGACATATGCAGGAACGACTGCGCGGCCGGATCGAGGCCGAGAGGGCCGCCGCGCGCGACAACACCCGTGCGCGCCAGGCGCTGGACAGTGCCCAGACCGGCTTGATGGTGCTGGAGCCTGACGGCCGCATCGGCTTCCTCAACCAGGCGCTGTGCACTGCGCTGGGCTGCACGCCCGGGCAGTGGCATGGCCAACCGGCGCAGGTGCTGCATCCGGTGTTTGCGGGCGTCGCCGCGCAGCTGCAGCGCGGCCATGCCAGTGCACACGAGATCGAGCAGGGCGGAATCCGCTATCAGCTGGTACTCAACCCCATCCTCGACCACGACCAGTTGCTGGGAGCCGCGGTGGAATGGCGCAGCCGCGCGCTGGAAACCACGGTCGAAACCGAAGTGGCCGCGCTGGTGGATGCCGCCGCGCAGGGTCAGCTGCAGGCGCGCATCGCGGTGAACGACAAGCAGGGCTTCGTGCTGACCCTGGCGGTGAGCATCAACCGCCTGCTGGATACCTTCCAGGGCAACCTGGCCGGGCTGCAGGCGCTGCTGTCCGGGCTGGCGCACGGCGACCTGGGCGTCCGCATGCAGGGTGACTACCAGGGCGTGTTCGCGCAGATGCGCGACGATGCCAACGCCAGCGTGGCACAGCTGGCCGACATCGTGGCGCGCATCCAGCACGCCACCTCGGCGATCAACGGCGCGGCCGGTGAAATCGTGGCCGGCAACCGTGACCTCGCCGAACGCACGGAACGGCAGGCGGCGCATCTTGAAGAAACCGCGTCCTCCATGGAGGAACTCACTGCAACCGTGCGCGAGAACGCGGATTCGGCGCAGCAGGCCAACCAGCTGGCGATGGATGCCGCTGCCATTGCGGGGCAGGGCGGCAACGCGGTGGCACAGGTCGTGTCCACGATGCACGACATCGCCGCCTCCTCACGGCACATCGGCGACATCACCGGGGTGATCGACGGCATCGCCTTCCAGACCAACATCCTTGCCCTCAACGCTGCGGTGGAAGCCGCACGGGCCGGCGAGCAGGGCCGGAGTTTCGCGGTGGTAGCGGGCGAAGTACGCCTGCTGGCCCAGCGCAGCGCCGATGCCGCCCGCCAGATCAAGCAGCTGATCGAAGCCTCGGTGGAGACGGTCAACGCCGGTACCCGCCTGGTAGGCGAGGCTGGTGCCACCATGCGCCGCATCGTCGGCAGCGTGGAGCAGGTCACCGCGATCAGCGCCAGCATCGCGGCGGCCTCGCAGCAGCAGAGCGTGGGCATCGAGCAGGTGGGCAGGACGTTGTTGCAGATGGACGGCAGTACGCAGCAGAACGCAGCGATGGTGGAGGAAGCCTCGGCGTCCGCGCAGGCGATGCAGCGGCAGGCGGCGCTGTTGTCCGAAGCGGTGGCGGCGTTCGTGTTGGCACGGCCTGCGCTGGTGCGCGGGCTTCGTCCGGCGGTAGTGTGATGGGTTTGTGATTGCGGCGTCTACGTGGGCCGCCCAACGGGCGGCACCACCGGCGGTATGCTTCCCACCATGAGCACACGTCGAAAAACATCGTCTCCCGCCCAGCCCCGCAACGCATTTGTCCGCGTGCGCGGGGCGCGCGAGCACAACCTGAAGAACGTCGACGTGGACATCCCGCGCGATGCGCTGGTGGTGTTCTCGGGAATTTCGGGATCCGGCAAGTCCTCGCTCGCCTTCGGCACACTGTATGCCGAAGCGCAGCGTCGCTACCTGGAGTCGTTGTCACCCTATGCGCGCCGCCTGATCGACCAGGTGGGCGTGCCTGATGTGGATGCCATCGACGGCCTGCCGCCGGCGGTGGCGCTGCAGCAGCAGCGCGGCACCGCGAGCATACGCTCCAGCGTGGGCAGCGTGACCACGCTGTCCAGCCTGCTGCGCATGTTGTATTCGCGCGCTGGTACGTACCCGGCCAGACAGCCGATGCTGTATGCCGAGGACTTTTCGCCGAACACACCGCAGGGCGCCTGCCCGAACTGCCATGGCCTGGGCCACGTGTATGAAGTGACCGAACAGTCCATGGTGCCCGATCCCTCGCTGACCATCCGCGAGCGCGCCATCGCCGCATGGCCGCCGGCGTGGCACGGGCAGAACCAGCGCGACATCCTGGTGACGCTGGGCTACGACGTTGACATTCCCTGGCGCGACCTGCCGAAGAAGCAGCGCGACTGGATCCTGTTCACCGACGAGCAGCCGGTGGCGCCGGTGTATGCCGGCTTCACCCCGGCAGAAACCCGCGCCGCGATGCGCCGCAAGGAAGAGCCCAGCTACATGGGCACCTTCAGTGGCGCGCGCCGCTATGTGCTGCACACCTTCGCCACCACCCAGAGCGCCATGATGAAGAAGCGCGTGGCGCGCTACATGGTGGGTACGGTCTGTCCGGTCTGCGATGGCAAGCGGCTCAAGCGTGCTGCCTTGTCGGTGACCTTCGCCGGCATGGACATCGGCGCGCTGTCCCAGCTGTCGCTGGCGGCGATGGCCGAGGCGCTGCGGCCGGCGGCGGAAGGTCGCTTCAACGCGCCGGCAAAGGGGGCAACGCGCAGCCGCGCAGCCGGGCGCAAGGCCGAACAGCTGCGGGTGGAGAACGGCGGGCCGCTGCATGCAGGCAGCAGTGACGTGCGCCGCACGCCGGACCTGTCCGAGGAGAAGCGTATCGCTGCCCAACGCATCGCGCACGATCTGGTGGAGCGTATCGGTACGCTCGAATCGCTGGGGTTGGGCTACCTGTCGATGGACCGCGCCACCCCGACGCTGTCGCCGGGTGAGCTGCAGCGTCTGCGCCTGGCCACCCAGATCCGCTCCAGCCTGTTCGGCGTGGTGTACGTGCTGGATGAGCCCACCGCCGGCCTGCATCCGGCAGATGGTGAGGCCCTGTATGGCGCGCTTGACCAGCTCAAGGCAGGCGGCAACACGTTGTTCGTGGTGGAGCACGATCTGGAGATGCTGCGCCGTGCCGATTGGCTGGTGGATGTCGGTCCCGGTGCGGGCCAGCACGGTGGGCAGGTGCTGTACAGCGGTGAGCCCGAGGGGCTGCGCGGCGTCGCCGCGTCGGCCACTGCACCCTACCTGTTCGGCAAGCACGACCGTGCCACCCGCAGCCCGCGCACGCCTGCCGGCTGGCTGGAGCTGCGCGGCATCCACCGCAACAACCTGCACGGGCTGGATTCACGCTTCCCGCTGGGCACGTTCTGCGCGGTTACCGGTGTCTCCGGCTCGGGCAAGTCCAGCCTGGTCAGCCAGGCGCTGGTGGAGCTGGTGGGTGAGCACCTGGGCCATGAGCCGGTGGCGCCCGATGCGGACGATGACCTGCCACAACCCAGCCGGATCGAGCGCACCCGCGGCCGCCTGCATGCCGGTCACACGGCGATCAAGCGCCTGGTGAACGTGGACCAGAAGCCGATCGGGCGCACGCCACGTTCCAACCTGGCCACCTACACCGGCCTGTTCGACCACGTGCGCAAGCTGTTCGCCGGCACCCGCATGGCCAAGGCGCGGCGCTACAGCGCCAGCCGTTTTTCCTTCAACGTGGCGCAGGGCCGCTGCGAAACCTGCGAAGGTGAAGGCTTCGTGCACGTGGAGCTGCTGTTCATGCCGAGCGTGTACGCGCCATGCCCGACCTGCCACGGCCAGCGCTACAACGCCAGGACGCTGGAGGTGGAGTGGAACGGCCGCAACATCGCGCAGGTGCTGGCGATGACGGTGGAGGAGGCGCTGGCGTTCTTTGCCGAGGAAACCGTGGTGCAGCGCCCGCTGCAGCTGCTGCGTGATATCGGGCTGGGCTACCTGCGCCTGGGGCAACCGGCCACGGAACTGTCCGGTGGCGAAGCGCAGCGGATCAAGCTGGCCACCGAACTGCAGCGCAGCCAGCACGGCAACAGCCTGTATGTGCTCGACGAGCCCACCACCGGCCTGCACCCGGCCGACGTGGACAAGCTGATGGTGCAGCTGCACGGGCTGGTGGATGCGGGCAACACGGTGGTGGTGGTCGAGCACGACCTGCGCGTGGTGGCCGATGCCGACTGGGTGATCGACGTGGGCCCCGGTGCGGGCGAGCAGGGTGGGCAGATCGTGGCGGCGGGAACGCCGGAGCAGGTGAGCCGTTCGAAAGCAGGCAGGACGGCGGGCTACCTGCGGCGGTTCTTCGCCTGAGTGGGCATCCGTACCCACCAACGGTGGGCACCTACCGCGTAGTCGCCGGCGCCCCGGCGGTAGGTACCGACCGTTGGTCGGTACTGCCCACCCACCGTTCGATTTCCCCGTCTGCGAACGGTCCCAGTTTCTGCTTGACGATCTTCCCGTCCGCACCTACCAGCACCGTGTAGGGCAGCAGACCCTGGGCGTTGCCCAAGCGCACGCTGGCGTCATCCGGCGCAGGCTGCTCGATCACGATCGGGTAGGTCACCGGCACGCGGTCAAGAAAATCGCGTACGCCGTCCGGCGTATCGATGGCCAGGCCCACCACCTGCACGCCATCGGTCGGCTGTGCAGCGGCAAACGCGGCCAGCATGGGCATCTCTTCCACGCACGGACCGCACCAGCTGGCCCACACGTTGATCAACAGGGGGCGGCCACCGAAGCGGGCGAAGTCCACGGGCTTGCCATCCACGTCCGGCAGGGTGATGGTCGGCATCGCATCGCCGGGTTGGGCCGGCGCGGCGGCCGGGCGGTCCACCGCGGGAAACCGCGTTTCCTGTGGCGTGCGTGCCACGTAGTACACGCCGGTGCCCAACCCCAGCGCCGCAGCCAGCGCCGCCACCACCATCAACGAGGTGCGGGGCGGCGGGGTGCTCATCGCGCGGTGCGCAGCAGCGCTTCTTCCACCAGCGCCTGGGTCAGCACGGTGGGCAGCACGGTCGGCGGTGCGCCGGGGCCGTAGACCACGTACAGCGGCACGCCGACCGCCTTGTGCTCTTCCAGGAACGCAGTGATTTCCGGGTCCACGTTGGTGTAGTCACCGCGCATGTACACCGCGTTGGTACGGCGCAGGGTTTCCTCGAAACCCTGGGTGCCCAGCACCGCGCGTTCGTTGGCCTTGCAGGTCACGCACCAGTCGGCGGTCATGTTGACGAACACCACGCGGTTGTCCTGGCGCAGCCGGTCGAGCATCTGCGGCGAATAGGCCACCACGTTGTCGGCGGCGGCCAGTGCGGCTTTGGCCGGTGCAGCGATGCGGGTCACGCCCCACACCGGCACGAGTGCGCCCAGCAGCAGCACCAGCGCCAATGCGGCACCGACGCGCTGGCTGCGCCAGCGGCTGCGCTCGAACCACCACAGCGCCAGGCCCAGCACCACCAGCCCGGCCAGCACCAGCGCCATCGCATCCACGCCACGCTGCTTGCCCAGCACCCACAGCAGCCACAGCGCGGTGGCGTACATCGGGAAGGCCAGCACCTGCTTCAGGGTTTCCATCCACGCGCCCGGGCGCGGCAGGCGCTTGGCCAGCGACGGCACGAAGCCGATCAGCAGGAACGGCAGCGCCAGGCCGAGGCCCAGCATCAGGAACACCAGCATCGCCGGCACCGCCGGTGCGGTGAAGGCATAGGCCAGCGGCGCCCCCATGAACGGCGCCACGCACGGGCTGGCCACCACGCAGGCGAGCACGCCGGTGAAGAAATCGCCCATCGGTCCGCTGCGCGAGGCCAGCGACTGGCCTACGCCGCCCAGACTGCCGCCCAGGGTGAACACCCCGGACAGGCTCAAGCCCACGGTGAACATCAGGTACACCAGTGCGGCAATGAACCACGGGTGCTGCAGCTGGAAGCCCCAGCCCGCCGCCTGCCCGGCGGCACGCAGCGCCAGCACCAGTGCGCCAATCGCGGCGAACGCCACCAGCACGCCTGCCGTGTACCAGAGCGCGTGGCTGCGCGCGCGCTGGCGGCTTTCGCCGCTCTGCGCCACGCCCAGCACCTTCAGCGACAGGATCGGCAGCACGCACGGCATGAGATTGAGGATCAGGCCGCCGGCCAGGGCCAGCAGCAACGCAGTGATCAGGGTGATCGGCGTGGCACTGCCGCTGCCGCCCGGCGGACGCGTGCGCTGGTCGTTGTCGGCGCTGGCGTCGGGCGTGCCGTCGGCGGGCAGCGCCAGCGCCGGTTCGTTCGGGCGGATCAGCATCGGCTGGGTCGCAATGCCGTTGGCCTCGCGTTCCTGCGCACGCTTATCGCGCGTCACCAGCGGGGCGATCACTTCGCTGCGGCGCGCTTCTTCACCCGCACTGGCGTTGACCTTGCCGGCCGGCAGCGCCAGCTTCACCCGCCGGGTCATCGGCGGGTAGCAGATGCCATCGGTCTGGCAGCCCTGGAAGGTGATCACCAGCGTGGCATCGGCGGCCTCGGCCACGCTGCGGCGCAGCGGCAGCTTCACATCGACCTGGTCGAAATACACCGACACATCGCCGAAGTGCTCGTCGCGGTGCGACTTGGCGGCCGGCCACAGCGGCTTGTCCGCGCGGATGCCCGGGGCGCCTTCCAGCTTCAGCGACGTGCGGTCGCGGTAGAGGTAGTAGCCCGGCGCCGGACTGAAACGCAGCAGCACGGTATTGCCATCGCCGACGATGGCTTCGAAGCCGAAGGCGCGTTCGGACGGAAGCGGCAGTGACGGGGTGCTGGCCGCGCCGGGCAGGCGCAGGCCAGCGGCGGCATTGCCGGCCAGCGGGTTGTTGAACGGCGACGCGGCCGGGCCGCCCAAGGCCGGGGTCATGGCGCTGTCGGCGCGGGCGCCGCCACCCGGCAGCGTGACCTGCACGCTGCGCTTCTGCGGCGGGTAGCACACGCCGGCATCGGCGCAGCCCTGGTAACGCACTTCCAGCGTCACCGTTTCAGCACCGTCGGCAGCCTTGCCGGGCAGTACGGCGGTCAGCCGCTCACGGTAGGTTTCCACTTCGCCGAAGAAGTCATCGTGGTGCTTTTTGCCGGCCGGCATCTGCAGCGCCTCGGCACTGAAGCCGGCGTCGCTCTTGACCGTGGTGCGGTGGCGATAGAGGTAGTAGCCCGGCGCGATCTTCCAGCTCACCTCGATACGGTCGCGGTCGCGCGCCTGCGCGCTCAGCCCGAAGGCTTCATCCACCGGCAGCAGGTCTTTCTCGCTGACGGCCAGTGCCGGCAGGGACACCAGGAACAGCGCGCACAGCGCGGCAACACGACGAAACAGCGTCATCAATCAGTTTCCTCTCGGGTCTGGGCCCGAATCCAATCCAGGTACGCCGGCAGGCCGGCGCGGGTTTCGACCGCGATGCACTCGGGGAGTTCATACGGGTGCAGCACCTGCACGCGCGCGATGGCCGCATCCAGGCGGCTGCCGGTGGTCTTGATCAGCAGTTGGACCTCAGCGTCCTCGGTCACCTCACCGTGCCAGCGGTAGGTCGAGTGCGCCCCGTCCAGCCGGGTCACGCAGGCGGCCAGGCGTTCCTCCACCAGCGCATGCGCCAGCCGCGTGGCGGTAGCCGCATCGGGGCAGGTGGTCAGGAGGATGAATACGGGCTCGGGGGTCGACATGACCGCCGAGTATAGAGATCGCGGCGTGGCGATGCCGGCCGGTTCCGCTTGGGAACCGGCCGGAGAATCGAATCCCGGTGGCACCGGCGGGTGGCCGGCGCACCGTATTGCCCTGGTGCCGGCGCCTGGCCGGCAACCCGGGATGCCTCAGTTCGCCAACTCGCAGGTTGCCGGCTTGGCCGACGTGAACAGGGCAGGCGTACCCCATTCCGGGTGGTCGATGAACGGGTTGCGGTTGCCCTGGAAGCTGTAGATCACTTCATTGCGGGCTTTTTCTGCAGCATCCGGCGGGTCGGACAGGTGCCAGTCGATCAGGGTCGAGAGCAGGCCCATGTAGGCCGGCGAGGCCGAGGTCTTCACGATCCTGCTGCGGTCGTCGGTCAGCTCCAGGTCCGGTTCGGACTGGCCGGTGGCTGCGTCCTTGCCGCCCTCATAACGGATCGCCATGTACATCACCGCACGCGCCATGTCGCCCTTGCGGTGGCCCCACACCTCGAAGGTGCCGGCATTCCCGTCCGGGGTGCGTACCCAGTTGGAATTGCCCGGGTAGCCGCCACTGCCGCCGCCGGTGCCGTTGTTGGCTTCGGTGGCGCGCTCGCCGCAGTTGCTGTCGCACTTGGCGAACGGCTTGTTGCCGCGGTCCGCGTTCCACTGCGCGTCGGTCAGGTACAGCATGTGGGTGTCGGTATAGGGCGCGTACGGCAGGCCCTTGTCGCCGGTGGTGCTGGCAAAGCCCAGTGAATTGGGCCAGGTGTGCTCGCGGTTGTAGGTCAGCCCGCTGCCGGTGCCGGCCCGGTCGGTGACCTTGGCGTAGCTGCGGTTGCGGTACGCGTCCAGGATGCGGCCGCTGTTGTTGGGATCCTCGTCGGCGATTTCCAGGATGGTCCACGTGCTGGTGCCCGTGCCGCTGTACGGGTACGAAGTGTGGCCCTTGATGGTGGCGTGCAGCGAGCAGCGCAGCTGGCTGGGGCTGGAGGTGTTGACCTTCGAGTAGTAGCTGCCCGGATCCGGGTCCGGACCGGGATCGGTACCGCCGGCGGCCACGGTGAACGCGATGCGCGTGTCGGCCGCCGGTCGTGCGCCCTGGGCGTCCTTGATGCGCGCGGCACGGATGTCGAAGCGGCAGGCTTCACCGGCCACCAGCGCGGTGTTGGTCGACAGGGTGAAGCGGGTACCGCTGCTGGCGTGGGTGAGCGGCACCGTGCCGGACTGGCCGCAGCTCAGGGTGAACGCACCGGCGCTGACGGTGACGCTTTCACTGAAGGTCACGGCCAGGTCGGCAGCGGCCGGGAAGCTGGTTGCGCCCTGTTCCGGGGTGGTGGTGCTCACCGACGGCGGGGTGTTGGGCCCGGTGCCGCCGCCGCCGCTGAAGGTCTGGCCGGTGTTGCAGGCACCGAAGGTCTGCGCCGCCGATCCGGCCCAGGTGAAGTGGGTGTACTGGCTGCCGCTGCCGGTGAGCTGCAGGGACGTGCCCGGGGCGGTGCTGTTGCTCTCGCTGACCGGGATGTTCTGGCTGGTCAGGCCGGCGGCCGGGCCGCCGGAGGCGGTGATGGTGCCTTCGTAGCTGATGAACTGGACGACCTTGCCGCTGGCATCCACCAGCGCGATGCCGTCGTTGGCGCCGTTCTGCAGGCCGTTGGTGGGGTAGGTGACGGTGGCGATGCTGGCCTTGCCGCAGCCGGCGGCGGTACCGGCCGGCACGGCGTTGTTGGCATAGACCGTGGCCGCCGACGGAGTGCTGCCGTTGTACAGGTACAGCCGGTAGGTACTGAGGTCCTCCCCGCCGGTGGCGACCACCTCGATGGCTTCGCCGACATCCCCGGCCGGGGTGCTGTCGTCGTAATGCAGTTCATTGATGAATACGCCCGCATGGGCGGAACCAGCGGCCAGCGCCAACAGGCACCCCAGGGACAGCGGTGTGAGCAACCTCATCTACGTCTCCTTGTGATTGGGTTTTGCCGGCCGAATCTAGCTAATCCATATGACACATCTATCGATTTGTCGGATTCGGCACTCCGCAGTGGGACGTGCGTCAAGAAAATGGCGGTCTGGGGGAATTCGTCGGCCCCCCCTTGAAAGGGCTCGGGACAGCACCATCTCTGCCCTGTCCCGCACTGGCGGGTTTTTTCACGAGCGGTGCTGGCAGTCACCTGGGGTGAGTGCTAAGATCGCCGGACTTTTTCAAACCAATCAACAACTTAAGAGGCACGCATGAACATCAAGCCGCTTCACGACCGCGTTGTGGTCAAGCCGATCGAAGCCGACGAAGTCTCCGCCGGCGGCATCGTCATCCCCGACTCGGCCAAGGAAAAGTCGACCAAGGGTGAAGTCGTGGCCGTGGGCCCGGGCAAGCCGCTGGACAACGGCAGCGTGCGCGCGCCGTCGCTGAAGGTTGGCGACAAGGTGATCTACGGCCAGTACGCCGGCAGCACCTACAAGAGCGAAGGCGTGGAATACAAGGTCCTGCGCGAAGACGACATCCTCGCCGTCATCGGCTGAGTTTGCGCCGCCGGGCTCGCCCCGCCGCTTCTTCTTTTTTCAGATCAACGCAGCCGGGCATCGCCCGGCGCCACATAAAAGGTAATCGCAATGGCTGCCAAGGAAATTCGTTTCGGTGAAGACGCCCGCGCCCGCATGGTGCGCGGCGTCAACGTTCTCGCCAATGCCGTCAAGGCCACCCTCGGCCCGAAGGGCCGCAACGTCGTGCTCGAAAAGAGCTTCGGCGCCCCGACCATCACCAAGGACGGCGTGTCCGTCGCCAAGGAAATCGAACTGGCTGACAAGTTCGAGAACATGGGCGCGCAGATGGTGAAGGAAGTCGCCTCGCGTACCAACGATGACGCCGGCGACGGCACCACCACCGCCACCGTGCTGGCCCAGGCCCTGATCCGCGAAGGCGCCAAGGCCGTGGCTGCCGGCATGAACCCGATGGACCTCAAGCGCGGTATCGACAAGGCCGTGGTCGCCGCCGTCGCCGAGCTGAAGAACATCTCCAAGCCCACCGCCGACGACAAGGCGATTGCCCAGGTCGGTACGATCTCGGCCAACTCGGACGAGTCGATCGGCAACATCATCGCCGAAGCGATGCGTGAAGTCGGCAAGGAAGGCGTGATCACCGTTGAAGAAGGCTCGGGCCTGGAAAACGAGCTGGACGTGGTCAAGGGCATGCAGTTCGACCGCGGCTACCTGTCCCCGTACTTCATCAACAACCAGCAGGCGCAGACCGCCGACCTGGATGATCCGTACATCCTGCTGCACGACAAGAAGATCTCCAACGTGCGTGACCTGCTGCCGGTGCTGGAAGGCGTCGCCAAGGCCGGCAAGCCGCTGCTGATCGTGGCCGAAGAAGTCGAAGGCGAAGCGCTGGCGACCCTGGTGGTCAACACCATCCGCGGCATCGTCAAGGTCGTGGCCGTCAAGGCACCGGGCTTCGGCGATCGTCGCAAGGCGATGCTGGAAGACATGGCCACCCTGACCGGCGGCACCGTGATCTCCGAAGAAATCGGCCTTTCGCTGGAGAAGGCGACCATCGCCGACCTCGGCCGCGCCAAGAAGGTGCAGGTTTCCAAGGAAAACACCACCATCGTCGACGGCCAGGGCGACCAGGACGCGGTGCAGGCACGCGTGGCCCGCATCAAGACCCAGATCGAAGACACCTCGTCCGATTACGACCGTGAGAAGCTGCAGGAACGCGTGGCCAAGCTGGCCGGCGGTGTTGCCGTGATCAAGGTCGGTGCGTCGACCGAAATCGAAATGAAGGAAAAGAAGGACCGCGTCGACGACGCCCTGCACGCTACCCGTGCGGCGGTCGAAGAAGGCGTGGTGCCGGGCGGCGGTGTTGCCCTGGTCCGTGCGGTCACCGCGCTGGCTGGCCTGAAGGGCGCCAACGAAGACCAGAACCACGGCATCCAGATCGCCCTGCGCGCGATGGAAGCCCCGCTGCGTGAAATCGTCGCCAACGCCGGCGAAGAGCCGTCCGTGATCGTCAACAAGGTCAAGGAAGGCACCGGCAGCTACGGCTACAACGCCGCCACCGGCGAGTTCGGCGACATGCTGCAGTTCGGCATCCTGGACCCGACCAAGGTGACCCGTTCTGCCCTGCAGAACGCTGCCTCGATCGCCGGCCTGATGATCACCACCGAAGCGATGGTGGCCGAAGCCCCGAAGAAGGACGAGCCGGCCATGGGCGGCGGCGGCATGGGCGGCATGGGTGGCATGGGCGGCATGGACTTCTAAGGTCCCCGCACACGCGACATCCCGTCGTGCTGTAAACGAAGAACCCCGCCGAAAGGCGGGGTTCTTTCGTTATGGGACAAACACCTTGTTGCCGTATTCCCAGGTCCACGGCGCGCCGGTGTCACCCAGGACGTAGCGCACCAGTGCGGGGAATGCCGCCTCCGCACGCACATCGTTGCCCAGGATCACCACGCAGCGCTGGCCACGTGCCAGGCAGACCATCGTGTTGCCCACCGCGTCGTCATGCCCGCCTTTGTAGAAACCATGGCCCTGCGGGCCGTCGAACACCACCACGCCCAGCCCGGCGGCAAGGTCGGCACGCCGCTTCGCCGGGGGCAGTTCGTCCTGCAGCGTGGGGAACTGCGAGGCGGTGGTGATCGGCCACTGCGCGCGCACCAGCTCACGTCGCGATGCGGGCGAAAGGCCTTCACCGCTCACCAGCGCTGCGGCAAGCCGCGCGATATCGGTGATGGTGGTGTCCATCGAACCCGCCGCCCGCACACGGCTGCGCTCGTCATGCGGTTCGGTGCTGCCATCCTGGGTCCAGCCGTCGGCCAGGTTGCCGGCGAAGTCCGCGCGCCAGGTCATGCTGGTACGGGTCATGCCGAGGCGATCAAACACCCGCCGCTGCATTTCCTTGCCCACGTCCAGGCCTACGCCCTGTTCGAGCACGAACTGAAGCAGGATCAGCCCTTCCCCGGAATACGCATATCGCGTGCCCGGGTCGAAATGCAGCCGCAGTTTTCCCTCCGGTTCAAGGAAGGCGAAGTTGGAGAAACCGCTGCGATGGCTGAGCAGCATGCGCGGGGTGATCTGCTGCCAGCGCGGGTCATCCTTCAGGTCGGGCCAAGGCGCGTAGCGCTTGTCGGCCGGATACTCCGGCAGTGGACGGTCCAGGTAGGCGGCGATGGGGCGATCCAGATCCACGATGCCGTCGTCCACCAGCTGCAGCACCATGTAGGCAAACGCCGCCTTGGTCAGCGACGCGGCATACATGATGGTGTCCGGCTGCAGCGGCTCGCCGGCCGCATTGCGCTTGCCGGCCGCGTGCACCTGCACGACCTTGCCGTCATCGATCACGGCCAACGCCAGCCCCTGGGCCTGGGTTGCCCGCATCAGACGCTGCATCTGCGCATCCACTGCGGGCGGGGACGGCAGCGCGTGGGGTGGGGCGGCGGCCAGCGCAACGGACGCGGGCATCAACAGGGAGAACATCAGGACGAACGGGCGCATGCACGGCACTCCTCCGGGTCTCGGCGCCAATCGTACCGTCGGGCCTGCAGCCCTGAACACTGCACCCCAGTTGCGAATGAAACAGTTGGCACTCCCAAACCCCTGTGCTATCAATACTCCCCAATGAACGCACGCCACGCCAATTCCTACTTTTGGTATTACTTTCCGAAGCCACCGGCGGAGGAAGGCATGCGCTCACCCTGAAGAAACCTTCAGACGCATTCCCGAAAGCCGCCAGCGCACCTGGCGGCTTTTTTGTTGCCGCCGCGCTGGGGACCCCCACCTTCCAGGAGACACCCCCATGCCCCCCCACACCGACGACCTGCGCATCCGCAAGATCGAACCGTTGACCCCGCCGGCGCAGCTGTTGGCGATGCTGCCCTGCGACGATGAAGCTTCCTCCACGGTGAGCGCCTCGCGCGCCGCACTGCACGAGATCCTGCACGGCCGCGATGACCGCTTGGCAGTGGTGATCGGCCCGTGCTCGATCCATGACCCGGTCGCGGCGATCGAATACGCCCAGCGCCTGAAGCCGCTGCGCGATGCGCATGCGGGCGAACTGGAAATCGTCATGCGCGTCTACTTCGAAAAGCCGCGCACCACGGTGGGCTGGAAGGGCCTGATCAACGACCCCGACCTGGATGGCAGCTTCCAGATCAACAAGGGCCTGCGCGTTGCGCGCGGCCTGCTGCGCGACATCAACAAGTTGGGCCTGCCGGCCGGCGTGGAGTTCCTGGATGTGATCTCGCCGCAGTACATCGCCGACCTGGTTGCCTGGGGCGCGATTGGCGCGCGTACCACCGAAAGCCAGGTGCATCGCGAGCTGGCGTCCGGGCTGTCGTGCCCGGTCGGCTTCAAGAACGGTACCGACGGCAACATCAAGATCGCCGCCGACGCGGTGGGGGCCGCATCCAACCCGCATCATTTCCTGTCGGTGACCAAACAGGGCGATACGGCCATTGTCGCTACCGCCGGCAACCCGGATTGCCACGTGATCCTGCGCGGCGGAAAGGTGCCCAACTTCGATGCCGCCAGCGTGGATGCCGCCAGCCAGACGCTGGCCAAGGCGCAGCTGCCGGCGCGATTGATGATTGATGCCAGCCACGCCAACAGCAGCAAGAATCCGGAGAACCAGCCGAAGGTGATCGCCGATATCAACGCACAGCTGGCGGCAGGCGAAGAGCGCATCGTGGGCGTCATGGTGGAAAGCCATCTGGTGGCCGGCCGCCAGGAACTGGTGGAAGGCCAGCCGCTGGTGTACGGCCAGAGCATCACCGATGGCTGCATCGGCTGGGACAGTTCGCTGCAGGTACTCGAAGCGCTGGCCGAGGCCGTGCGTGCGCGGCGCGCGCGGCGTCTGGCCGAGGCGGCTTGACCCCGCAGGGAGCCGGCCGCCGGCCGGCTCCACGAAAGATCCGCTCTACCGGAAGCCTGGTTTTGTTAAACAGAATCAATTGGATACTGCGCGCCCGGGACCGCAGACTGCAGGCCTCACTTGAGGGCCCTACAGGGTGTATGTACAATGTATGCACAGTCCAGCAACGTGCGGGTGCTTCCCATGGGAACCGCAAGCAAAGTCATCAATTTCCGGGCCCCTGCCGATAAGCAGGATCTGATCGATCGTGCCGTAGCAATCAGTGGCGTGAATCGCACCGAGTTCATCCTGGATGCCGCGTGCGACAGGGCGCGCGAGGTGCTGGCCGACCAGACGCAGTTCACGTTGAATGCTGAGCAGCTGCAGCGTTTCAATGCGCTGCTGGACGCGCCGCTGGAGGACAACCTGGCGCTGCGCCGGTTGTTGAGCACGCCGGCGCCCTGGGAACGCTGAGCCCTTGTGGCTCTCCGCTCCAACACCGCTGCATGCGGATCATCTGTTGGATGACTTCCGCTGCAGTGCTCCCGCCCTGGCGAAATGGCTGCTTGAACGCGCACGCCAGAACCAGGCATCCGGCGCGTCCAGATGCTTCGTTGCCTGCGATGAGAAGCGTCGCGTCGTCGGTTACTACGCGCTCTCAGCCGGTTCGATAGCGCATGACGCCGTGCCCGGACGAATCCGCCGCAACATGCCCGATCCCATTCCGGTCATCGTGTTGGGGCGGTTGGCGGTACATCCGGACAGGGCGGGGCAAGGCATTGGCCAGGGCTTGTTGAAGGATGCGGTGCTACGTTCGCTGCAGGCGTGCGCTCAGGTCGGCGCACGGGCGTTGCTCTGCCATGCCATCGATGAGCCCGCCAAGGCGTTCTACCTCAAGCACGGTTTCATCGCTTCACCCATTCACCCTCTCACGCTGATGCTGCCCCTTGCGTGCTAATGCACCTCGTCGCGGTACACGAACTTCGGCATCTCCCACTTGAAATGGATCGCCAGCAGGCGGAAGGCGAAGCCGCCGCCCAGGCACCACAGCGTGGCGGCGTTGAGCGACACACCCAGTTCGAGCAGGCCCAGCCATGCCGCGCCGGTAAGCAGGGTGATCACCGCGTACAGCTCCTTCTGGAAGATCAGCGGCACCTCGTTGCACAGCACGTCGCGCAGCACGCCGCCGAAGGCGCCGGTGAGCATGCCGGCGATGAGCACGATCGGCACCGCGTGGCCGCCGTCGCGCGCCACCGCGCAGCCGATCAGGGTGAAGCAGATCAGGCCCAGGCCATCGAGCACCAGGAAGGTGCGGCGGAAGTGGTGCATCCAGCGCGCCACCCAGGTGGCGATCAGTGCCGCGCAGATGGTGAAGCCCAGGTACTCGGGGTGCTTGACCCAGCCCAGCGGGTAGTGGCCCAGCACGATATCGCGCAGCGAACCGCCGCCCAGCGCGGTGACGCAGGCGATGATGACCACGCCGAACAGGTCCATCCGCCGCCGGCCGGCGGACAGCGCGCCGGTCATGGCTTCGGCGGAAATGGCGATGAGGTAGATGATGGACAGCAGCATGCAACGGCTCCGGAGGGGCAGGCGGGGACGGAAACGCGCACGCGCCAGCGCCGTAGCACTGTCGTGGGGTGGGATTCCGTTGCCGCTCCCGCTGTCCTTTTGCCTGAGAGTTCAGTGGCCAGGCCACGTGCCCCTTCGGCGGGTCATTGAAGACCTCTCTCCAGATCGGCGTGTTGGATGCATGGTTGGTGGCGTATCGAACCACCGGCCTGAGCGATTATGGGAGCCTGCGCCTTCGGCGGGCGCCAACGCGGCGCCTCTCTCCTGCATCCGGGTCGAATTCTAGCAGCCAGCGCGCCCGTGCCGGTGGATAATCCCGGTATGCCCGCTGAACCCGCCCCCTGGTATGTCTATCTGCTGGAATGCCGCAACGGCAGCTATTACGCCGGCATCAGCAACGACGTGGACGCCCGCTTCCAGGCACACCTGTGCGGCAAAGGCGCGCGCTACACCCGCGCCAACCCACCGGTGAAGCTGCTGGCCATGCGCGCCTACCCCGACCGCTCGGCGGCCTCCAAGGCCGAATGCGAGCTCAAGCGCCAGCCGCGCGCACGCAAGCTGGCCTGGCTGCAGCAACGGAGTGCCGAAACATGACCGGAATCGACCCGGCCAAGGCGCGCGCGATGATCGGCAAGACCGTGCTCGCCGGCATGACCTACCTTGACGCCCAAGGCAACGCCCTGGAGCACCGCCAGATGGCCGGGCAAGTGCTGCGCATCAATGACGAAGAAGGCGTGGTACTGGCCAGTGCAATGGACGGCGAGGAAGTGTTCCTGCCGCCCACGCTGGACCACTACACCCCGGCCGCACCGGGCGACTACACGCTGCGCTCAATGGCACTGACCATCAGCGATCCGGACTACCTGTGCACCTGGGACGTTCACCTCGCGCCCGGCAACGATCCCTGATCGGATGGCTTCGGCCGCCGGTCCTCGCGGTCATCACCGAAGATGATCCGCGCGCTGCGCTGGTAGCTCCAATACGCCACCGCCCAGTTGAGCAGCACCACGATCCGGTTGCGGAACCCGATCAGGAAGAACACGTGCGCGGCCAGCCAGAACCACCACGCCAGCACGCCCGACAACTGCAGCCGGCCCAGGTGCACGATGGCGGCCATGCGCCCGATCGTGGCCAGGTTGCCGAAGTCCTGGTACTTGAACGGCCCGGGTGTCGGCTTGCCCTCCAGCCGTGCACGAATTGTCGCGGCCACATGCTTGCCCATCTGCTTGGCGGCCGGGGCAACGCCCGGCACCGGCCGGCCATCGGCCTGCTGCAGCGCGGCCAGGTCGCCGGCGACGAAGATATCCGGGTGCCCGGCCAGGGTCAGGTCGGGCTGCACCGGCACGCGTCCGGCGCGGTCCAACGGCACCTCCAGCGTCCGCGCCAGCGGCGAAGCGGCCACGCCCGCGGCCCACACCACGGTGCGCGCGGCAACGAACTGCTCGCCGAGCTGGAAGCCCTCGCCGTCGATGTGATTGACCGCTGTACCCGTCAACACCTCCACCCCGAGCTTCTCCAGCTGGCGCCGCGCTTTCAGCGACAGCACCTCGGGGAAGCTGGACAGCACCCGCGGCCCGGCTTCGACCAGCCGCACCTTGGCGCTGGCCGGATCGATATGGCGGAACTCGTTGCGTAGCGTGTGCCGCGCGATCTCGGCCAACGTGCCGGCCAGTTCCACCCCGGTGGGGCCGCCGCCGACCACCGCAAAGCTCAGCCACGCCGCTTTGCGTGCCGGATCCGGCTCGGCCTCGGCGCGTTCGAAGGCCAGCAGCAGTTTGCGGCGCAGTGCGATCGCATCGTCCAGGGTCTTCAGGCCAGGCGCGTCGGCGGCCCACTCGTCGTGCCCGAAATACGCGTGGGTAGCGCCGGTGCACAGCATCAGGGTGTCGTAGCCGAGCTGGCTGCCGTCGGCCAGGGTGATCTGGCGGCTGGCCTTGTCGATCGAGGTCACCTCGCCCAGCCGCACTTCAACATTGCGCTGGTCGCCCAGGATGTGGCGCAGCGGCGCGGCGATGTCGGGTGCGGACAGGCCGGCGGTGGCGACCTGGTACAGCAGCGGCTGGAACAGATGGTGGTTGCGACGGTCCACCAGGGTGATGCGGATGCGCGCGCTGGCCAGCGCACGGGTGGCCCAGAGGCCGGCGAAGCCGCCACCGATGATGACCAGGTGGGGCAGGGAATTGCGGGTCATGCAATCACTCCTTGGCGGGGGTCGAAGCGAAGCACTGCATGTTCGCACGTGACGCGCGATATTCACGTGGATGGCAGATACTGGGTTCAGCAGCCGTCGCGCCTGCCGGCGGCCGATCCGTTCGTTGCCTGGAAAGTCCACCTGCGCGCGCGCATTTCCGAAAGAAGACCCGTCAACACCGGCGCGTTGATCGGCGTATCGTATCGGCGCCTATCGACAACCGGGAACACCAACATGCTGAAGATCTGGGGCCGCCGCAATTCCAGCAACGTGCGCAAAGTGCTGTGGTGCGCGGAGGAAATCGGCCTGGCGTACGAATCCATCGAAGTGGGCGGCCCCTTCGGTGGCACCCAGTCGCCGGAATACGTGGGCATGAACCCCAACGGCCTGGTGCCGGTGATCGAAGACCACGGCCTGCCGCTGTGGGAATCCAACACCATCGTGCGTTACCTGAGCGCGCGCTACGCGCTGGGCACGCTATACCCGGAAGATGCGATGGCGCGCGCCCAGGCCGAGAAGTGGATGGACTGGAGCACCTCGCGCATGGCACCGCTGTACACCGACCTGATCTGGGGGATCATGCGCACCGCCCCGGCCGACCGCGACGAGGCCCGCATCAATGCCGCGATCACCCGTGCCGGCGAGTTGCTGGGCATGGCCGATGCCACCCTGGCGCAGCAACCGTGGTTGTCCGGCGAGCAGTTCGCGATGGGCGACATTCCGTTGGGCGCGCTGGTCTATGCGTGGTTCGAGCTGCCGATCCAGCGGCCGTCGTTGCCGCACCTGGAAGCGTGGTACCAGCGCCTCCAGCAGCGCCCGGCGTACGTCAAAGCGGTCATGACGCCGTTGACGTGAGGTAACGGACGGCAGGTGCGGACCGTTGGTCCGCACGGTTTCAATACAGGTCGGTGGGATCGACGTCCAATGACCAGCGCACCTTGCGCGCCTGCGGCAAGCCGTAAACCAGCGGCATGATCTGATCCAGCAGCGCGTGCAGCGGCCGCCGCGCCGGGGCCGACAGCAGCAGCTGCGTGCGCTGGTAACCGGCGCGGCGCGGCATCGGCGCCGGCATCGGACCGAAGCGTTCCACGGGGCACTCATGCGCGATCAGCTCGCGCACCGCCATCAGCATGGCGTTGGCGTGCTCCACCTGCTGCGCCTCGGCGCGCATCAGCGCCAGGTGCGCGAACGGCGGGAAGCCGGCCGCTTCGCGCTGCTGCAGCTCGGCGTCGGCGAAAGCGTGGTAGCCCCCATTGACCAGGGTTTCCAGCAACGGGTGCCCGGGGTGATGGGTCTGCAGCCAGACCTCGCCGGCGTCGGTGGCGCGTCCCGCGCGCCCGGCCACCTGGATCAGCTGCTGGGCCAGTTTCTCGCTGGCGCGGAAATCGGCGGAGAACAGTCCCTCATCGATGCCCACCACCACCACCAGGGTCAGCTTGGGCAGGTCGTGCCCCTTGGCCAGGATCTGCGTGCCGACCAGGATGCCGGCGCGGTCGCCCAGCGTGGCAAGTTGGGTCTCCAGCGCGTCGCGCCGGTTGGTGGTGCCGCGGTCGATGCGGATCACCGGGAAATCGGCGAAGGCTTCCACCAGGCGTTCTTCCAGCCGCTCGGTGCCGATGCCCTGTGGCTGCAGCGCCAGGCTGGCGCAGTCGGGGCAGGCCAGTGGCGCCGGCTGGCGCGCGCCGCAGTGGTGGCATTGGAGCCGGCGGCCGCCGGCGTGCACGGTCATCGGCGCATCGCAGCGTTTACAGGGCGCGGTCCAGCCGCAGTCGTGGCACAGCAGCACCGGCGCGTAACCGCGGCGGTTCTTGAACACCAGCACCTGGTGGCCGGCCGCCAGGTGCTGGCCGATGCCTTCCATCACCTCGGCCGAAAGGCCGTCCTTCAACGGGCGCTTGCGCACGTCCAGCACCCGCACGCGCGGCGGGCGGGCCTCGCCTGCGCGCTGTTTCAGGCGCAGATGGGTGTAGCGGCCGGCATGGGCGTTGTGCAGTGATTCCAGCGACGGCGTGGCGCTGCCCAGTACCACCGGCACATCCAGCGCCTTGGCCCGCACCAGCGCGAAATCGCGCGCGTGGTATCGAATGCCGTCCTGTTGCTTGTAGCTGCCGTCGTGCTCTTCATCGACCACGATCAGGCCGGCGTTGGGCAACGGGGTGAACACCGCCGAGCGCGTGCCCACGATCACCTGTGCCTCGCCGCGCGCGGCGGCCGCCCAGACCCGTGCGCGCTCGTTGTCGTTCAGGCCCGAATGCAGCACGTGCACCGCAATGCCCAGGCGGCTGCGGAAGCGCGCCAGCGTCTGCGGGGTCAGCCCGATCTCGGGCACCAGCACCAGCGCCTGCCGGCCGCGGGCCAGGCACTCCACGATGGCCTGCAGGTACACCTCGGTCTTGCCGCTGCCGGTCACCCCGTCGAGCAGGAACGCGCCGAACCGCGCGTAGGCGGTGATCGCGGCGATGGCGTTGGCCTGCTCCGCATTCGGGGTCGGGCCCGGCCGCAGGGCCGGCAGCGCCGGAGCGTGCTCCAGCGCGATGCGCTCGACCAGGCCGCGCTTGGCCAGCGAGCGCGCCGCGCTGCGCCAGTCGTCCATTGCCTCGTCGAGCAGGTCCTCGTCCACGCTGCCCCCGGCCAGCTGTTCGGCCAGGCGGTGCGGACGGGTGCCGGCCCGCAGCCTGGCGCGGTGTTCGAGTCCTTCGGGGGTGAGCTGCCAGCCCCAGCGGTGGGTGTCGGGCACCGGCTCACCACGGCGCAATGGCGCGGGCAGGGCGGTGCTGACCACCTCGCCCAGCGGCGCATGGGTATAGCGTGCCAGCCACTGCAGCGAGGTCCACAGCTCGCCGCCCAGCAGCGGCGCCGGGTCCAGCCATTCCACGGCAGCGCGCAGCGCGTTGCCGTCGGTCACCGTACCGATCCCGGCCACCACGCCCACCAGCTCGCGCGAGCCGAACGGCACCCGCAGCCGGCGACCGACCATGCCAGGCCCGGGCGGTGCGCCCGGCGGCGGCGCGTAGTCGAACCACTGCGGTAGCGGCAGGGGCAGGGCAACCTGGAGGGAGGGGGCATCCGGCAGCGGCGCCGGGGCACTTTCCAGGGGCAGCAGGGGGGCTGGATCGGGGGGCAGCATCGCGCCAGTGTAGCGGCCCGAACCGGCCCTGTTCAGCGCACGAAACCGATCGCCGCATGGCGCCGTGGAACCTAAATAGGAGCTAAATATCCGTGGCCATTGGAGATTCGGTCTTATCCACATCTTCTGTGGATAAGTCTGTGTGCGAGTGCCGAACTCCGAGCTGTTTGTCAGGGAGTTCCGCAGTGAAGCCTGGGTTGGTCAAAAAATAGCCACACAACTAAATGTATGAAAATCAAGAAGATGGCTGTGAAACACAGCTGACACATGGGTGACGCCGGCTTCACCTGCCGGTTTTCTGCCGATTTTGTTGGTGCTGTGCACAACCTGCGCCGCTGTCAAGCCATCTACATCACCGCGGTAGTCGCACGTGACCCATATCGGCATCCCCCTGCGCGGGCGCACTCGCTATCATTTCGGCACTTGATGGAGTTGCTATGACGGCTGTGAACGCCCCTGTTTCCTCTACTGCAGCGGGTGCCCTGTCCGCATTCCTGCGAGGCGTCGAACGCCGTGCCCTGGTGGTTGCCGAGCTGCAGTGCGGCGACCCCACCGTCGCCGAACAGGCACTGGTGGCGGTGATGCGCGCCTTCGCCGGCATCGCCAGCGATGTGCCGATGGCACAGTGGCCGGACCGGTTCTGGATCCTGCTCGCCCACCGCACCCCGATCCGCATGCCGGCCCCTGGCGGCCAGTGGGCCCCTGGCCTGGCGCACCTTCCCAGCCTGGCGCCGCCGGCACGTCTGGCGCTGCTGCTGCGGGTAGGGGGCGGGCTGGACGAGGCGGCCGCCGCGCAGATCCTGGACCTGCCGGTCGCCGACTACCAGCAGGCGCTGGCCCAGGCCTGCCCACGCGATGCGCAGGGCCACCCCGATGCGGCAGGCTGGCGTGCCCTGGCCGAACAGGTGCAGCAGCGCCTGCGTGACCTGCCGGCCAGCAGGCTGCAGCAACTGCACCAGCCCGCGCCGGCCCCCGCGCCGGGCAAGGGTCCGGCCTCATGGCGCGCGCCGGCCCCGGCCGATGCGGCGCCCCGGCGCACGCCGGTGCGCCGTCACAATCGCCGGCCGCTGTGGCGTGGCCTGCTGATCCTGCTGGTCACCATCGCCGTGCTGCTGGGCGGTGCGGCGTGGTGGAAGCACCGCAGCCCGGCGCTCGCCCCCGAGGCCAGCGTGCCCGACGGCGCGGTCTCCACCGCCGACCCGGTGCGGGTCGAACCGTTGGCGGCTGAAGACCTGCCGGTGACGGCGCCGGCCGATCCGGCCCACGCCGCCAGTGACGCGGCCATGCTGGCCGACCCGGACCTGATGCTCGCCCGCGATGCGGACCTGTACGCGTGGGCCGCCGCCGGTGGGCCGGTCCCGGTGGACGAGTCGCAACCGCAGCCCAGCCGCCCCGAACCTGCCACCGCCGGCCTGGAGACGGCAGCCGCTGATGAATAAGTCGATCCTGCTGCTCGCCATGGGCCTGGCGACCGGTGCGCATGCCGCGCCACAGCCGCTGCCCCTGCCATCGGCCACGCCTGTGCCGGTTACCACACCCGCCATTCCCGCCACCCCCGCCGCGCTGGACCCGGCCCAGCTGCGTGAACTGCGCAGCCGCTATGCGCAATGGCAGGCATTGCCTGCAGCCGAACGTGCCCGTATCCGCGAGGCCGCCGGCCGTATTGCCGCGATGCCCGCTGCACAGCAGCAGGCGCTGCGGGCCCGCTTCGACGAACAGGACCAGCGGTTCCGCGACGGCTGGCTGCTGGGCCCGCAGCTGGGCCAGCATTTCCCCAAGCTGCAGGGTCTGTTCGGCTACCTGCCCGCTGACCAGCGCGAACCCGCCCTGGCCGCGCTGCGCCAGCTCAACGAGGGCCAGCTGGCCCAGCTCACGCTGATCGCCCAGCGCACGCCGCCGCAGGAGCGCGACCAGGTGCGCGACCAGTTCCTGGGGCTGGCGCCGGCCGCGCGCGATGCCTGGTTGAAGGAAAACCTGGTGCGTTGAGCGTAAGATGACCGGCCGCAACCCGGTGCCTGTGCCCTCCGCGCGCTGCCGTAGTTGCCGTCTGTGATCCCATGTCTACCGTTACCGCAACGCCGCGCCTCTCCCGGGAAGTGCGCGCCACCGGCCTGCTTGCGCTGCCGCTGGTCCTTGGCCACATCTCCACTGGCCTGATTTCCTTCGTCGACAATGTCATTGCCGGCCACCACGGCACCCAGACCCTGGCGGCGGTCACCATCGGCACGGCGCTGCTGTGGCTGCCGATGCTGATCCCGATCGGCACGTTGATCTCACTCACCGCCTCGGTGTCGCAGCTGCATGGCGCCGGCCGCGAGCGGGAGATCGGCCCGCTGTTCCGCCAGGCGCTGTGGCTGGCGCTGGGCCTGGGCCTGATCATGTTCACCTTCCTCACGGTGGTGCCGCCGTTGCTGCCCGCGTTCGGCATCGCCCCGGACATCGTGCCGGGCGCGACCGCGTTCCTGCATGCGGTGCGATGGGGTGGCCCGGCGCTGACCCTGTACTTCTGCATGCGTTACCTCAGCGAAGGCATGCACTGGACGCTCCCGACCATGCTGCTCGGCTTCGGCGGTCTGCTGGTGCTGGCGCCGCTGGGTTACGTGCTGTGTTACGGCAAGCTGGGCTTCCCGGAAATGGGCGCCGAAGGCCTGGGCATCGCCTCGGCCACCATGATGTGGATCCAGGCGCTGTGCTTTGCCGGCTACCTGTGGAAGACCAAGCGCTTTGCCCACCTGGAACTGTTCTCGCACCTGGAGCTGCCGCGCTGGGCGGCGATCTGGGACCTGCTGCGTACCGGCCTGCCGATCGGCATCACGGTGCTGATGGAGGGCGGGCTGTTCATCGTTACCGCCCTGCTGATCGGTCGCCTGGGCGCCACCGAGGCGGCCTCGCACCAGATCGCCATCAACGTGGCCCAGCTGTGCTTCATGATCCCGATGGGCGTGGCCGAAGCCACCACCGTGCGCGTGGGCCATGCGGTAGGCAGCGGCAACGGGCTGGGCGTGCGGCGCGCTGCCATCGCCGGCCTGCTGATCATCCTGGGCACGCAGACGCTGTCGGCGCTGGTGCTGCTGTTCGGGCACGACGCCATCGTCGGGGTGTATACCGCCGACATGGGCGTGGCCGCGCTGGCCTCCACCCTGCTGCTGTATGCGGCCGCGTTCCAGTTCCCGGATGGCATCCAGGTGCTGTCAGCCGGCGCGCTGCGCGGCCTGAAGGACACCCGCGTGCCGATGTTCATCGCCATGTTCTCCTACTGGGGGCTGGGCATGCCGCTCGGCGCCGGGCTCGGCCTGGGCCTGGGCATGGGTCCGCAGGGCATGTGGCTGGGCCTGATCCTGGGGCTGACCGCAGCGGCGATCCTGATGGGCTGGCGGCTGCGCGTGAGCAGCCGTCGTGTCGGCAATGACCTGAACCTGCCGGCCTGATGGCCCCCTTACTTGTGTCCGATGCCGGGCTGTCCGGCACGGGCTATGCTGGTACCACGGCAAGAAGCCAACTGGAGTTTTCCCCATGAACCAACCCGTGCGTCGCAATCCCGTCGCCAGCTTCTTCATCGGGCTGTGGGATGTGATGAACTTTACCCGCAGGCTGATCCTCAACCTGCTGTTCTTCGGCCTGTTGCTGCTGATCCTGGTCCTGTTCGTCTTCGCGATGGGCAAGGGCGCCAGCAGCGGCCGCACCCTGCAGGACCGCACCACGCTGGTGATCGCGCCGGAAGGCCGCCTGGTCGAACAGTTCAGTGCGGATCCGGTCAGCCGTGCGCTCGCAAAGGCCATTGGCGACAACAGCGCCGAGGAAGTGCAGCTGCGCGACCTGGTGCGCGCGCTGGATGCGGCGCGCGAGGACAAGAAGATCGAACGCGTGGTCCTGCAGTTGGACAAGCTGCAGCCGAGCGGTTTTGCCTCGATGCGTGAAGTAGCCGCGTCGCTGCAGGAACTGCGCGCGTCGGGCAAGGACATCGTGGCCTACAGCGACAACATGAGCCAGTGGCAGTACCTGCTGGCCGCGCAGGCCAAGGAGATCTACCTCGACCCGATGGGCGGGGTGGTGCTGGAAGGCCTCGGTCGTTACCGCCAGTACTTCCGCACCGGCCTGCAGGACAAGCTGGGCGTGGACGTGCACCTGTTCAAGGTAGGCGAGTACAAGTCCGCCGCCGAACCGTACGTGCTGGACGCGGCGTCGCCGCAGGCCAAGGAAGCCGACCTGTTCTGGATGAACGACGTGTGGCAGCGCTACCTGGCCGACATCGCCACGGCGCGCAAGCTGGACGCCGCGCAGCTGGCCGCCGGCATCGACACCATGCCCGAAGGCATCGCTGCTGCCGGTGGCGACCTGGCCAAGTTCGCCCTGCAGCAGAAGCTGGTGGATGGCCTGAAGACCCGCGAGGAAGTCGAAGACCTGCTGGCCGATCGTGGCGTGGCCGATGAAGATGCCGACGGTGGCTTCCGCAGCATCAACCTTGACGAATACCTGACCCAGATCGACACCCGTCGTTCGCCGGTGGATTCGCGGCCGCAGGTGGCGGTGGTGGTGGCGTCCGGAGAGATCGCCGGTGGCGACCTGCCGGCCGGCCGCGTGGGCGGTGAGTCGACCTCGGCGCTGTTGCGCGAAGCGCGCGACGACGACAACGTGAAGGCCGTGGTGCTTCGCGTGGATTCGCCCGGCGGTGAAGTGTTCGCCTCCGAGCAGATCCGCCGTGAGGTGGTGGCGCTGAAGGCGGCCGGCAAGCCGGTGGTGGTGTCGATGGGCGACCTGGCGGCATCGGGCGGCTACTGGATCAGCATGAATGCCGACCGCATTTACGCCGATCCGTCGACGATCACCGGTTCGATCGGCATCTTCGGCATGATCCCCAACCTGTCGCGTTCGCTGGACAAGATCGGCGTGCACACCGACGGCGTGGGCACCACCCGCTTCGCCGGTGCGTTCGACATCACCCGCCCGATGGACCCGGCCGTGGGCCAGGTGATCCAGTCGGTGATCAACAAGGGCTACGCCGATTTCACCGGCAAGGTGGCCGATGCACGCAGCAAGCCCGTCGAAGCGGTGGACGAAGTCGCCCGCGGTCGCGTGTGGAGCGGTGCACAGGCCAAGGAACGCGGCCTGGTCGATGCCTTCGGCGGCCTCAAGGCGGCCATCGCCGACGCCTCCAACCGCGCCAAGCTGGGCGGCCCGGACAAGGTGCGCGTGCGCTACATCGAAAAGCCTGCCACTCCGTTCGCGCAGTTCCTCAGCGGCTTCGCCGGCAGTCATGCCGGTGCCTGGATGCTGGGCGAATCAGGCGTGGCGCGGATGATGCTGGCCCGGTCGATGCCGGAAGTGGACACCCAGCTGCGCTTCGTCGAAGACGCCGCCCGCGACCCGCGCGGCAGCGCCCCGGTCAAGGCGCTGGCGTACTGCTTCTGCGGTTTCTGATGGCGGATCACGACCAACGGTCGTGATCTACCCGTTGCACGACCAACGGTCGTGATCTACCCGATGCGATTGTCCCGGTAGGTCACCACCGTTGGTGGTGACGCGCTTCAACAAAAAACCCGGCCAAGGCCGGGTTTTTTTATTCTTTACCGGCCCGCTTCGGCCTCATCGGCGGCGCTGGTGTCCGGTGCTTTTTCCAGCGTTTCGCGTGCGGCCTTGGCTTTGTCGAGCGGTTGCTGCATGGCGTTGCGAAGTGCCGTGGCCTGCGGTTCGGGTGGCTTGTCCGGGGCCGGAGGCACCGGGCGGTTGCAGCCGCACAGCGCAAGCAGGCCGGCCATCGGCAGGGCGATACGGATCAACATGGCAACCTCGCAGGCGAACCCAGGGACGCGCAGTTTCGCACCGCTTTGCCGCCCGTGTGTGATGGGGTGCGCCGCACCGGCATGCGGGCTATCCTGCAGTGCCCCAAGGCAGGAGAAGCAGGTGAGTGCGCATCGTTGGCGACTGGATGGACAGACCGCATTGATCACCGGCGCCAGCGCCGGTATCGGCCTGGCGATCGCGCGCGAGCTGCTGGGATTCGGCGCCGACCTGCTGATCGTGGGGCGCGACGCGGACGCATTGGAAATGGCCCGCGATGAGCTGGCCGATGCCTATCCGGATCGTGAGATCCACGGCCTGTCCGCCGACGTTTCCGACGACGAGGATCGTCGCGAGATCCTGGACTGGGTGGAAGACCACAGCGATGGGCTGCACCTGCTGATCAACAACGCGGGCGGCAACATCACCAAGCCGGCCACCGAATACACCGAAGACGAGTGGCGCGGCATCTTCGAGACGAACCTGTTTTCCGCGTTCGAACTGTCGCGTTATGCGCACCCGTTGCTGGCCCGCCACGCCGCCTCGGCCATCGTCAATGTCGGCAGTGTCTCCGGGCTCACCCATGTGCGCAGTGGCGCGGTGTACGGGATGACCAAGGCGGCGATGCACCAGATGACCCGCAACCTGGCGGTGGAGTGGGCCGAAGACGGCATCCGGGTCAACGCGGTGGCGCCGTGGTACATCCGCACCCGCCGCACCTCCGGCCCGCTGGCGGACCCGGATTACTACGAACAGGTGATCGACCGCACTCCGATGCGGCGCATCGGCGAGCCTGAGGAAGTAGCCGCCGCCGTCGGGTTCCTGTGCCTGCCTGCGGCCAGCTATGTCACCGGCGAGTGCATTGCCGTGGACGGTGGATTCCTGCGCTACGGGTTCTGAGGCGTACCGACCAACGGTCGGTACCTACCGGGGTACCGCGCAGTTGCTTTCCGACAGCACGCCCTGCAGGCGCTCGCGTTCGGCGGTAGCGGCGGCGGCGGTGCCGGGCGAGGCGAAGCGTTCCCGCCCACGTGCATCGCGGAAGCGCTGCTGCCACGCATTGCAGCGCTGGTCTTCAGCCAGCGGCTCGCAGGTATCGCGGACCACTTCGCAGCTGGCGGCGTTGACCGGCGTGTTGCCGCCCAGCGCTGTGACCGACAGCAGCACGCAGGTCGGCGGTGCCGGCTCACGCTCGTGCAGGTAGCGTCCGCCGTCCTGGCCTTGGCACTGGTAGATCTCCGGCAGTGGCGGTTTTGCCGGGCCGTCGCCGGGCAGCTCGTCGCCGGGCCTGGGCAGGTTCGCACTATCCAGGATCGCAGTGCCCCGTGGCACTTCGTACGCCTCTGAAATCATGCGCTCCATCGGCTGCGCCTTGCCGGGGACCTGCGGCGGCATCGTTGCGGGTGACAACGGCTGGACCGTTGGCGCGGCAGGCGGCGGGGGCGTCGCCTGGGCCGACACGGACACCTCCGCGCGCGATGGCGCGGCATTCATGCGCTGGATGACCTGGTGGCTGCCGGCCGGGCAGGGCTTGCCCTGCACGGTCACGTTGTCGTCTGCATCGGTGCAGCGGAACACGATCGGCTCATCCGCCATCGCCGACGACGCCACGCACAGCAGCAACAGGAGCCAATACGGTTTCATCGGCGAAGGATACAACGCGCCGGCTGCCGCGCCCTACCGGCAATCCCGGTCAAGGCGCGCATCCACGCCACGCTGCTCGCGGCTGATCGCATCGCGCTCGCTCTGCAGCGCGCTGTTGTAGCGCCGCACCAGCTCCCAGCGGCGGTCGCGCAGGATCGAACACACTTCGCTGGCGGGCAACGGGTGGCACTGGTCGCGCACCAGCACGTTGCCGGCCGGAACCACCACGTCCTGGTAGGTGCCCGGGTACGCCGACCCTTCGCTGTGCCACTGGGTACTGCCGCTGCCGACGGAGAGGCTGCCGCCGACCCGTGAGCCGCCGCCGGAGACGGTCAGCGAGCCGCCACTGGAGCTGACCGAGCCGCTGCCCATCGGCGCGATCGGGGGCAATGGGCGAGGTCCCGGCCCCGGCCCCGGTCCCGGGCCGGGATGGATGCCACCGGGCCGGCGTCCTGGGATCCAGGCGCTGGTCCACACCGGCACCCAGCGCGGATTGCCCTCGCTGGTTTCGCTGGTATAGCGGCTGCCGTCGTCGCGGATGCATTCGTACATCGGCTGCGGTGGCTGTACCTGCACGTAGCGCACCTCGCGTTCGGGTGCGGCAGGCGCGGGCGTGGCGGGGGCGCGATCGCTGCGCACCACGCGCGGCGCCGGATCGCGCGGGCGCTGCATCTCGCGCACTTCCTGGCGGCCGTTGCGGCATGGGGCGTCCTGCAGCGATACCGCCCCGTTGCTGCCTACGCAGCGGTAGACACGCACGCTGCTGTCCTGCGCCGCCAGCGGGGCGCTGCACAGCAGCAACAGGTACAGCGGGAGGGCAGGGTGTGGGCGCATGGCCGCAGTGTGCGGCCTTGCCTGTGCAGGCGCAAAGAACGCCATGCGGCTCAGGTGCGCAGGACGTGGCCGGTGAGGGCGTCGCGGATCGGGGTGGGCTGGTCCAGGCCACCGGTGGCGCCGTCAACCAGCCCGTCCAGGTCGCGCAGCAGGTTCGGGTCCAGTCCGGCACGGCTGCGCGCCGGCGGCTGGCCGGCCAGGTTGGCGCTGGTGGACACCAGCGGCCCGCCCCAGGCGCGGCACAGCGCCGCCACCAGCGGGTGGGCGCTGACCCGCACGGCAATGCCGGTGTGTTCCCCTGTGATCCATCGTGGCGCGCGAGGCCCGGCGGGCAGGATCCAGGTGTTGGCGCCGGGCCAGCTGGCCAGTACCTCGGCCCTGCGCTCGGCAGGCAGCGCGTCGATCCGCACCCAGCCTTCCAGCTGGGCGAGGTCGGCAGCGACCAGGATCATGCCCTTCTCGACCGGCCGCTGCTTGAGCTGCAGCAGCTTCAGCACGGCCGCTTCGTTGGCCGGGTCGCAGCCCAGTCCCCACACCGCTTCGGTGGGGTAGGCGATCACGCCGCCGGCGCGCAGCGCGGGAGAGGCAGAGTCGACGGTGAGTTCATTCATGGTGACGACCGTTCCAGTGCGCCGTGTTGTCGCCCGACCAGCGGTCGGGCGCTACCGCGGTCAGGCCTTCTTTACTGCTTTCTTCGCTGCGGCCTTCTTCGTGGCGGCCTTCTTGGTCGCCGCCTTCTTCGCAGGTGCCTTCTTGGCAGGGGCCTTCTTGACGGCGGCCTTTTTCGCCGCCGGCTCCTTCTTCACTGCCGCCTTCTTCGCCGGGGCCTTCTTGGCCACGACCTTCTTGGCGGCCTTCTTTCCGAAGCCCTTGCGCACCGGCTTGCCGGTTTCTTCCATCAGCTGCTGCACTTCGGCCAGGGTCAGCGAGGCCGGCTCGCGATCCTTCGGGATCTTGCCGTTCATCTTGCCGTCGCTCAGGTACGGGCCGAAACGGCCGTTCAATACCTGGATCTCGCTGCCGTCGAATTCCTTGATGATGCGGTTGCGGGCGATCTCTTCCTTCTCTTCGATCAGGAACACCGCGCGGGCCAGATCGATGGTGTAGGGGTCATCTTCCTTCTTCAGCGAAGCGTAGGTGCTGCCACGCTTGGCGAACGGGCCGAAGCGGCCGATGCCCACGCTGACGTCCTCGCCCTTGTCCTCACCCAGCGCGCGCGGCATGAGGAACAGCTCCAGCGCGTCTTCCAGATTGATGGTGTGCATCGACTGGCCCGGGCGCAGCGAGGCGAACTTGGGCTTGTCCTCGGCGTCCTCGGCGGTGCTGCCGATGGCCGCGTACGGCCCGAACCGGCCCAGCCGCACGCTGACCGGCTTGCCGGTCTTGGGGTCGGTGCCGAGCTCGCGCGCGCCACTGGCCTCGGCGCGGTCGACCGATTCCTTCTTCTCTTCCACCAGCTGGTTGAAGGGTTCCCAGAAGCGGGCCATCAACGGAATCCAGTCTTCTTCGCCGCGCGACACCGCATCGAGCTCGTCTTCGAGCTTGGCGGTGAAGTCGTAGTCCACGTACTGGGTGAAGTGGCTGGAGAGGAACTTGGAGACCGCACGGCCCACGTCGGACGGGCGGAAGCTGCGGCCTTCCATTTCCACGTACTTGCGGAACAGCAGGGTCTGGATGATCGACGAATAGGTCGACGGACGGCCGATGCCATACTCTTCCAGCGCCTTGACCAGCGCCGCTTCGGTGAAGCGCGGCGGCGGCTGCGTGAAGTGCTGTTCGGCCAGGATGCGCTCCAGCGGCACGCGGTCGCCGGGCTTCATCGCCGGCAGCTTGCGGCCTTCGTCGTCGTCCTCGGCGCTCTTGTTGTCCTTGCCTTCCTCGTACACGGCCAGGAAGCCGGGCACCACCACGGTGGTGCCGCTGGCGCGGAACACGTGTTCGCTGCCGGCCGACAGGTCCACGCTGACGGTGTTGAGCGTGGCCGGAATCATCTGGCTGGCCACCGCACGCTTCCAGATCAGCTCGTACAGCTTGCGCTCGTCGTCGGTGAGGTAGCGCGCCACCGACGCCGGGGTGCGCAGCGCGGCCGTCGGGCGTACCGCTTCATGCGCTTCCTGGGCGTTCTTGGACTTGGTCTGGTAGGTGTTGGGCTTGTCCGGCAGGGCGGCAATGCCGTAATCGCGGGCGATCACGTCGCGGATTTCGGCCAGCGCATCCTGGGACAGGTTGACCGAGTCGGTACGCATGTACGAAATCAAGCCTACGGTGCCTTCGTCGCCGATCGCCACGCCTTCGTACAGCTTCTGCGCCACCTGCATGGTCTTGCGGGTGGTGAAGCCCAACTTGCGCGAGGCTTCCTGCTGCAGCGTGGAGGTGGTGAACGGGGCGGCCGGGCGGCGCTTGCGCTCCTTGCTGGCCACGTCGGTGACGTGCAGGTTGCCCTGGGCGGCCTGCTGGATGCGCAGGCGCGCGGCCTCGGCGGTGTCGCCGTCGGTCACCGTGAACTGCTCGAACTTCTGGCCGTCCAGCTTGATCAGGCGGGCATTGAACGGCTGCGAGGGGTGCGCGCAGGCGGCATCGATGCTCCAGTATTCGCGGGCGATGAAGGCTTCGATTTCCTCCTCGCGCTCGACGATCATGCGCAGCGCCGGGCTCTGCACGCGGCCGGCGGACAGGCCGCGCTGGACCTTGCGCCACAGCACCGGGGACAGGTTGAAGCCGACCAGGTAATCCAGCGCGCGGCGCGCCTGCTGGGCATCGACCAGGTCGCTGGCGATGGCGCGCGGCTGGCTCATGGCCTCCTTGATCGCGCGCGGGGTGATCTCGGTGAAGACCACCCGCTGCATCGGCTTGTCCTTGACCAGCCCGCGCTCCTTCAGGATCTCGGCGATGTGCCAGCTGATCGCTTCACCCTCGCGATCCGGGTCGGTGGCCAGGAAGATGTCGTCGGCGCCCTTGGCGGCCTTGGCGATCGCATCGACGTGCTTCTCGTTCTTCTCGATCAGGTCATAGCGCATCGCGAAGTTGTTGTCGGGGTCGACCGCACCTTCCTTGGGGACCAGGTCGCGCACATGCCCATACGAGGCCAGGACGGTGAAGTCCTTGCCGAGGTATTTGTTGATCGTCTTGGCCTTGGCGGGCGATTCGACGATGAGCAGGTGCTTGGGCATGTCGTTGATTTCTGTGGGCAGCAGCCCGGGAGAGGGCGCTAGGGTGGAGCAAATGGCCGCATTAGTGAAGGGCAGCCGTCGAATTCCATATGCTGAACGCCCGGGTATGCGCCGGGCGTTCAGGTTTTGCGCCTGCTAGAGGAATCACGCCGGAGCCGCCTGTGTCAAGCGTCCGGGTGTGAGGGCCGGTCAGGACATGGACGCGGCAATGGCCCCGAAACCGAGGATCAACAGGCCGATCATGGCCACCGTCAGGATGCCGCTGATGACCAGGATCACGATGGTGACCGTGCCCAGGCCGCGTTCCTGGAACTCGGCGTTCTCGGTGAAGGCCCACTTGTCCACCACCAGCGTGTCGCACAGCATGTCGTGCAGTGCCTGCTTGCGCTCGGTGAAGGCGGCCATGATGAAGCCGATGAAAAGGGTCAGGCTGCTCAGGATGAAACCGAAGTAGCGGCTCACGCCGCGCAGGAAGGTGATCCGCTCGCCGTCGCTGCGCACCACCTTGATGCCCACGGCCATCTTGCCCAGGGTGGCGCCGCCGCGCGAGGCGTGGAAGCCGGCGTAGTAGCCGATGCCGATGGCGAAACCGCTCAGCATGGCCACCAGGCTCATCGCCAGGGCCAGGCTTTCATTGCCGCTGGACGCGCCGATCAGGTTGAACACCACGCTGACCGGGACGTTGATGATGCCCACCACGATCGAGTCCAGGAAGTACGCCGCGTAACGCTTCCAGAAGCCGGCGTAGACCACCTCGCCACCGCCCACCACGGCCGCGCCGTAGCCGCCGGTGGCCGCAGGCGCGGTATACGGCGAATAGGTGCCGCCGCCGGTGCCGGGCAGCGGTGCGGTGCCGTTGTCGATGGCGGTGTAATCCCCGCGCAGGTCGAAGCCGCTGCCCAGGTTGCTCGCGGCGCTGGTCAGGTTCTGCAGCTGCAGTTCCTCGACCGCCTCGGACAGCGGCTTCCACTGCGGGTAGCCTTCGCGCCATACCAGCGTAGTGAGGCTGATTTCACCGCGCTGGAAGCGCTGGCGCAGGTCTTCGACCAGCAACGGACCCTGGCGGTCCTGGCCGTCTGCGTAATACCACTCAGTCATTGCGTGCTTCCCCTCTCATCCATAATTGAAGTGCTGCTCAACCGGGGCACTGCGCGGGCAGATACTTGGTGTCGAGATCGCTGCTGCAGGTCCACGCCTGGCTCTGCATGTCGTATTCGAACCACAACATTTTGCCATCGAGTGCCCGCTTGCCCGGCACGGCAAATTCCATTTCGATGCCGCACTTGTCTTCGCCGATGCGGCCGATGCGCACCGCACCCACGTAGTCGCCGGCGTACGAGGTCGGGCTCTGGAAGCCATCGTCGCCGTTGACCGGGCAGCGGTCGGTGCTCATGGCGAACTCGGTCACCTGGTTCTTCAGCTGCGACACGATGCCCACCGCATTGGCCACGCGGGCACGGTGCTGGTAATCGCTGTAGGCAGGAAGCGCGATCGCGGCGAGGATGGCGATCACCACCAGGAACACCAGGCCCACCACCAGCCCGATGATCAGGCACCCGGAGGTCTTCTTCGGCGGCGGCGCGGCGCGCGGGTAACCCGGCGCCGAGGCATAGGCGGGCGCGGCCGGCCCGGGTCCGGTGGCGCGCGGCGCAGGCGTGTCGAACCCGGGAATCCTCGGCGGGCTGGGCACGACCGGCTCCAACTGCGGGCCGTCCAGCGGGAGCGGCGGCTCCACCGCCGGCGGCGGTGCGATCACCAGGCCGATCTCGTCGGCGACAGTTCGCAGGGGCTGCCATTGGGCAAGCCCGTCGCGCCATACCAGGGTATCCAGCGCAATGCGGCTGGACTGGTACAGCGCGATCAACTCTTCAGATGTCAGCGGACCCCGCTGCTGACGATTCCCTTCTGCATAGAACCACTGGCTCACTTTCCATTCCCCTGAATGCGCGAAGCACCCAGTGTACGGTCAGTGAAGGGGTTCCGGTTCGTCGACGAACATCTGGGTTTCCATCCAGGCATACGCTGCCTCGGCGCCGGGCTGGTTGAACAGCACCATCAGCACCACCCACTTGAGGTCGTCCAGGTCCAGTTCGTCCTGGTCCAGGGCCATGGCGCGGTCCAGCACCAGCTCGCGCTGGTTGGCATCCAGGATGCCGTGCTGTTCCAGGAACATCAGGAAGCCACGGCCTTCCACGTCGAGCTTGTCCAGCTCCGGGCCATGGAAAATGCGCACGGGACCGTCGACGCGGGCCAGGGTCACGGCCGGGCGCTGCTCGGCCAGGGCGTCCAGCCAATCGAAGGCTTTGTTGATTTCGGTGGGGCTGAAGCCGGCCTGTATCAGGCCGTTCTGGAGGGAGTCGCGGTCGCGGATGAGGTCCGCGTCCTCGCTGAAATAATGTTCGAACAGGTACAGCAGGACATCCAGAATGCTCTCTTTCATTGCCCCTCGGCCTGCGTCAACGACGCTGTGGAGGTGAAGAAACTAGGGTTTTCGACAGTAGCGGCCATGGTTGGCGACCACCTTTCCATCCAGTTCCATGATCAGCAGCATGGCCGACAGCTGGTCCGCCGTCAATCCGCTGCGCTGGATCAATGAATCCATACCCGTTGGGTTTTCATCCAGCACGTTCCACAAGCGCTGGTAGTCGGGGAGGGGGAAGGGGGAAGCGCTGCCATGCGCCGACCGTGCCTGTTCAGTGGGGGCGTCCAGACGCCAACGCAAGGCCTGCCCCAGGCTGGCGGCGGCCCCGGTCAGCCCGGCGACGACCTCGGCCGGGGTTTCCACCAGCTGGGCGCCATCACGGATCAGACGGTGGCAGCCGCGCGCGCGCGGGTTTCGCACCGAGCCGGGCAGCGCGAATACCTCACGGCCGATCTCCGCGGCCAGGCGCGCCGTGATCAGGGCCCCGGAGCGGGCTGCCGCCTCGATCACCAGGGTGCCCAGGGTCAGCCCGGCCACGATCCGGTTGCGGGCCGGGAACTGCCCCGGGCGCGCCACGGTGCCGGGCGGATATTCGCTGACCACGGCCCCGCGCTCGGCGATGCGTGCCTGCAGCGCTTCGTGCCGGGGCGGGTAGGTCAGGTCCAGGCCGGTGGCCACTACGGCCACGGTGCGCCCGCCGGGTACGTCCAGGGCGGCCTGGTGGGCCCGCGCATCGACCCCGGCGGCCAGCCCGCTGACCACGCCCAGGCCACTGCGGGCCAAGGCGCCGGCGAACTCGGCGGCCAGCTCGGCACCCGTGGGCGATGGGGTGCGGCTGCCGACCACGGCCACCGCGGGGTGCCAGAGGGTGGCCGGGTCGCCGTGCACGAACAGCGCCAGCGGCGCTGGTTCCAGCGGGCGCAGCAGGGTGGGGTAGTCGTCGGTTTCTATCGACAGCAGGTGCCGGCCGGGTTGCGACAGCCAATGCAGGCCGCGAGCGAGCGCGTCGCGGTCGGGCAGCGCCAGCAGTGCCCGCTGGTGCGGGCTGCAACCGGCGGCGCGCCATGCGGCAGGGCCGGCACGCAGGGCCTGGGCGGGATCAGCGAAGCGGGCCAGCAGGGCGCGGCGGGGCGCCGGGGCGCCACCGGCAAGGACCAGGCGCAGCAGCGCCTCTCTAGAACAGGGCAGGTCATCGGGCATCGGCTCAGGCTAGCCCGCATACGACGACGGCGCCCTGGGGCGCCGTCGTGTTGTTGCGTCAGGATGTGTACCGACCAACGGTCGGTACCTACCGCGTGGTGGGGTCGGCAGCGCCGACCCGGCGCGGTTATTGCGCGTCGGGGTGCTTGGCCGAATAGCCGACCAGCACCGGCTTCACGCCCTGCATCACCAGCGCATAGCTGACCTTGTCGAAGGTGCGGAACACCATCGCGTGGGCGGCGTACTCATCGGGCAGGGAAACGCGCCCGGCACCGTCGGTGAGCGAGTCGTCCATGCGCGAGGAGCCCGGGTACTTCATGCGGTGGGCCACATGCCGCCCTTGGCGCCACAGCGAAACCACGGTTCCGTTGTCGATGCCGTTGGCGCTGCCTGCCGAGATCGCGATGACGTCGCGCGGGCCGCCGGCCAGGTACATGTCCGTCACCGCCAGCACGCGAACGTCCAGGCCTTCGGTCTGGGCGGCGGGGGCGTGCGGGAAGAACTGCAGGTCATACGGGGTGGCTTCCACCGGCACCAGGCGGTCGCCGGCGCGCACTTCACGCCCGTCGGTCCGGCCCTGCAGCGCGATGGAGGTCACGTCCGACTTATCGTCCGGCACCTTCACGACCGTGCCCACGTTCAGCTGGGACAGCTCGTAGCCCAGCATCTCGTTGCGCTTGCTCGGCGCGGCCACGAAGTTCTTCCACAGGTTGCCGCTGCCCGGAGTGACATCCCCGTTGGCGGTCAGGTCCTCGGTCGGCTTGGGCAGCGAGTAGCGCACGGTCGGTCGGACCACGGCCCAGCGCTGGCCCACCTGTGCCCCTTCCAGCCCCCGCACGTAGGCGGTCTGGCCGGTGGTGGCGCGCAGGCGGTTGTCTTCCAGGGCCACCACGTAGGGCAGCGAGTCGATCTCGTCCACCACGCTGAGCTGCTTCAGGAAGGGTTCGACCTGGCTGAGCGGGATCGCATTGATCGGCGCTTCCTGGCGCGGGCCGGGCTGGGCCACGACGCGGTCCAGGTAGGCCAGGCTCAGCACATCACCTGGATAGATGAGGTGCGGGTTCTTGACCTGCGGGTTGGCCTGCCAGATTTCCGGCCACAACCACGGCTTTTTAAGGAAGCGCGCGGAAATGTCCCACAAGGTATCGCCCTTCTGGACGACGTAGGTTTCCGGGTGCCCGCCATTCACTTCAACGGCGGTAGCATAGGTAGCGACGGTCAGCATCGCGACGGCGACGACCGTACGAGTTCTTTCAAACATAGGTGTGGTGCCTGATTCCCCAACAGGTTCGAGCACTATAGTCCAGAAACCGGGGCGCAAGGCAAGCGTTGGCGATAGAATTGCGACGTACGCCGCTTTAAGGGCGCCCCCAAACGGTATTTGCCATGGCCATCCTGCCCATTCTCGAGTTCCCGGACCCGCGCCTGCGCACCAAGGCGGCGCTGATCGACGCCGCCGAAGTGACCACCCCGGTCTTCCAGGAACTGATCGACAACATGTTCCAGACCATGTACGACGCCCCGGGCATCGGCCTGGCGGCCTCCCAGGTCGACGTCCACAAGCGCTTCATGGTCATCGACGTCAGCGAAGAGAAGGACACCCCGCGGGTGTTCATCAACCCGGAGATCGTGGCCAGCGAAGGCGGCCAGGTCTACCAGGAAGGCTGTCTGTCGGTGCCCGGCATCTTTGCCGACGTGACCCGCGCCGACACCATCACCGTGCGCTTCCTGGACCGCCAGGGCGTGGCCCAGGAGCTGACCACCGACGGCCTGCTGGCGGTGTGCGTGCAGCATGAGATGGACCACCTGGACGGCAAGCTGTTCATTGATTACCTGTCTCCGCTCAAGCGCGAGATGGTCCGCAAGAAGCTGGCCAAGTCGCGCAAGCACGTTGCCTGACCTGGCCACGCCGCCTGACCGGTTGTTCGGCGCCGTGCCCCGGCGCCGTTTTTCTTTCTGCAAGTGGGAACGCCATGAAGATCGTCTTTGCCGGAACGCCTGAGTTCGCCGTCGCCTCGCTGCGCGCCGCCGCGCGCCACCAGGAGGTGGTGGGCGTGTACACCCAGCCGGACCGCCCGGCCGGCCGTGGTCGCGGGCTGATGCCCTCGCCGGTGAAGCTGGAAGCGATCGCCCGCGGCATCCCGGTGTTCCAGCCCGAATCGCTCAAGGGCGAACAGGCCCAGCAGCAGCTGCGCGACCTGCAGCCGGACCTGATGGTGGTGGTGGCCTACGGGCTGATCCTGCCCAAGGCGGTGCTGGCCATCCCGACCTACGGCTGCTGGAACGTGCATGCCTCGCTGCTGCCACGCTGGCGCGGCGCCGCGCCGATCCAGCGCGCCATCCAGGCCGGCGATGCCGACACCGGTGTGTGCCTGATGCAGATGGAAGCCGGGCTGGACACCGGCCCGGTGCTGCTGCGCCAGCACACCCCGATCCAGGCCGGTGAACTGGGCGGCTCGCTGCACGACCGCCTGGCCGAACTCGGCGCGCAGGTGCTGTCCGACGGCCTGGGCCTGCTGCGCGCCGGCCTCAAGCCGATCGCCCAGCCGCAGCCGGAACAGGGGGTGACCTACGCGCACAAGCTGGACAAGGCCGAAGCGCGGCTGGACTGGTCGCAGGATGCGCAGGTGCTGGAGCGCACCGTGCGCGCCTTCAACCCGTGGCCGATTGCCGAAGCCCAGCTGGCCGGCGAGCGCGTGCGCATCCACGGCGCGGTGGCGCTGGCGGACAACCAGGGCAAGGCCCCGGGCACGCTGCTGGCGGCCGGCCGCGACGGCATCGATATCGCCTGTGGCCAGGGCGCGCTGCGCCTGCGCGTGCTGCAGCGCGAGGGCGGCAAGGCGATCACCGCGGCCGACTACCTCAATGCCCGCCGCGACCTGGCCGTGGGCACCTGAGATGGCCCAGCCCCGCCAGAACAAACCGTCCCCCGCGCTGTCCGGCCTGGCCCCGGGCGTACCCACCCGCGTGCTCGCCGCCCGTGTGCTGGCCCAGGTGATCGGCCGTGGGCGCTCGCTCAAAGCCGAACTGGCCACCGCGCTGCCTACGCTGGACGACAGCCGCGACCGCGCCCTGCTCGAAGCGCTGTGCTTTGCCGTGCTGCGCCGGCGCACCGCCTATGACGCCGCCCTGGCGAAATGGATGCAGCGCCCGCTCAGCGTGCGCGAGGACGAACTGCGCGCGCTGCTGCTGGTCGGCTTTGCCCAGCTCGATGCGCTCGACCTGCCGGCGCATGCCGCACTTTCGGCCACGGTCGATGCCGCCCGCGCGCTGGGCAAGGAGCGCCAGGCCGGAATGGTCAATGCATTGCTGCGCCGCGCCCAGCGCGATGGCATTCCAGCCCTGCCGGCGCGCGAGGCCTTCCCGCAGTGGATGGCCGAACAGATCGAACAGGACTGGCCCGACCAGGCCGAGGACGTTTTTGCCGCCAGCCTGCAGCCGGCGCCGTTGTGGCTGCGGGTCAACCGCCAGCACGGCAGTCGCGATGTGATGCTGGAGCGGCTGCAAGCGGCCGGCATCGCCGCCGAGGCCAGCGCGCTGGGCAGCGATGCGATCCGCCTGCCGGTACCGGTGGCCGTCTCCGCGTTGCCAGGCTTCAGCGATGGCGCGTTGTCGGTGCAGGACCTGTCGGCCCAGCAGGTGGCGGATGCGCTGGCCGTGCCCAAGGGCGCGCGCGTGCTTGACGCCTGCGCCGCGCCGGGCGGCAAGTCCGCGCACCTGCTCGAGCGCGACCCCAGCCTGCGCCTGCTGGCGCTGGATATCGATGCGCGCCGGCTCAAGCGCATCAGTGAGACCTTTGCGCGCACCGGCGGGGGCGAACACGCCCAGGTGCGTGCGGCCGATGCCACCGACCCGGCCAGCTGGTGGGACGGGCAGCCCTTCGACGTGATCCTGCTCGATGCGCCGTGCTCGGCCACCGGCATCATCCGCCGCCAGCCGGACGTGCTGCTGCACCGCCGCGCTACCGATATTCCGGCGCTGGTGGCGTTGCAGGCGCGCCTGCTCGATGCCTGCTTCGGCATGCTCGCCCCGGGCGGCACCTTGTTGTATGCGACATGCTCGATCCTGCGCGAGGAAAACCAGTTCCAGATCGAGGCCTTCCTGCAGCGCACCCGCGGCGCGGGTTTCCTGCCACTGGGTGACGCTTACGGTCATGACTCCTGGGCCGGGCGCCAGCGCCTGCCGGGGGAACAGGGTGCTGACGGCTTCTTCTATGCACGTCTGCTAAAGAAAGGGTAACCCTGCACCGTTAGAATCGCGCCCATGCTGAAAACACGCGAATCCCGGGAATTCTGGTTGCTTGCGCTGATGGCCCTGCTGGTACTGGGGGCAGGGCTGGGCATGCGCGATCCCTGGCCATCGGACGAACCGCGCTTTGCGCTGGTGGCCAAGCAGATGGTGCTCAGCGGGGACTGGCTGTTCCCGCACCGTGGCACCGAGCTTTACTCGGACAAGCCGCCGATGCTGATGTGGCTGCAGGCCGTGCTCTATACCGTGCTGCGCGACTGGCGGGTGGCGTTCCTGCTGCCCACCCTGCTGGCGTCGCTGGGCACGCTGGCCTGCGTGTATGACCTTGGGCGCCGGCTGTGGACCCGCAAGGTGGGCCTGTACGCCGCCTGGGCACTGCTGTTCGCGGTGCACTTCACCTTCCAGGCAAAGAAGGCCCAGATTGACCCGCTCGTGGTGTTCTTCATCACCCTGGCCAACTACGGCCTGCTGCGCCACCTGCTGTGCGGGCCGGCTTGGCGCTGGTGGTGGCTGGGCTGGTTCGCCGCCGGGCTGGGGGTGATCACCAAGGGCGTGGGCGTGCTGGCGCTGTTCATGCTGGTACCGGCGCTGGCCGCGGTCGCCATGGGGTGGCCGCGCGTCCGGCTCGACCTGCGCAACTGGCGGTTCTGGGTAGGGCCGTTGGCCTTCCTGGCCGCCATTGCGCTGTGGCTGGTGCCGATGGTGCTGGCCGCCACCGCCAGCGGCTCGGCCGAATACCGTGCGTACATGAACGATATCCTTTTCCGGCAGACCGCCAAGCGTTACGCGCAGTCCTGGGACCACCACCAGCCGTGGTGGTATTTCCTGGCCACCATGCCGTCCATGTGGGTCCCGGCGTTCCTGCTGGTGCCGTGGGCGATTCCCGCCTGGTGGCGGCGCCTGCGCCGGCGCGACCCGCGCTACCTGCTGCTGCTGGGCTGGTGGCTGCTGATCGTGCTGTTCTTCTCCATTCCGCACGGCAAGCGCGACGTCTACATCCTGCCGGCGCTGCCGATGTTCTGCCTGGCGCTGGCACCGCTGCTGCCGGGCCTGCTGCGGCGGCGCGACGTGCAATGGGTGCTGGGCGGCTTCGCGCTCCTGCTTACCGTCGCGCTGCTGGGGATCGGCGTGGCCATGCTTGGCGGTGAGCCCAGCTTCGAGCGCAAGCTCATCCTTGAGCGGGGCATCGACACCTCGGTGACCGCCGCGCTGGGCTGGGTCGGCATCGCACTGGGCAGCTGGGGCGTGGTCAGCCTGGTGTTCAGCGGTGCGCGTCGTTTCCACCTGGCGGTGGTGTCGATCCTGGCCATGGCATGGGTGGCCTACGGGCTGGTGGGCTACCCGCTGTTCAACGATTCAAGTTCGGCGCGCGGATTGATGTACCAGGTGGGCCAGCGCATCGGCCCGGATGCCGAGCTGGGCCTGGTGGGCTGGAAGGAACAGAACCTGCTCATGTCCGACCGGCCGGTGCGCACCTTCGGCTTCAAGCGGCGCTGGTACCTGCAGCTGCAGGACGGCCGGGCATGGCAGGCACAGGCGCCCGAGCAGCGCTGGCTGCTCGTGCAGCAGGCCGCACTGCTGGCCTGCGTGGACCGGGCCCAGGCCGAGCGCGTGGGGGTGGCCAATCGGCGGGGCTGGTGGCTGGTACCGGCGCGTGCGTTCGCAGGGCCCTGCCAGCCCAGTGCCGTGGACCTGGCGCGGATACGCCGCGAGCAGGGCAAGGAAGAGGGCGAGGACTGACCCTGCGCTCATGGATCATTCCCGACCGATCAGCGACAATGCCGCCCGCTCCGCCCGAGTCGCATTGAACGTGAACAACGCGCTTCCCCGTACCGCCGGCGTCCACCCTGTCCTGGCCTGGGTGTTCACGATCGCGCTTGGCCTGTCGCCGGTACTGCTGATGTCCACGATGGACGGCGGCAGCGCGGGCTATTACGGGCTGGTGCTTCTCAGCTTCATCGTGCTGGCCTGGGTGCGTCGCCCGGCCGTCGGCACCGTCTGGTGCAACAACCGCCGCGAGTACCTGTGGATGGTGGCAGGCATGGGCGTGATGCTGCTGGGCGTGCTGACCAGCCTTGCCGTGCATGGCATCTGGAAGGGGTCGGAAACCGAAAAAGCGGTGCGTTTCCTCACCGTGGGCTTGATTCTCGCCGCCGCGTTGCGCATGCCGCGCCCTGTCCTGGCCCATGCCGCGTTCGGCCTGCTGGCCGGCATCTGGTATGCCGTGATCAACGTGGCCTGGCTGGTGCTGAGCACCGGTGCGCGCCCTGCGACCCGCCAGTTCAACGCCGTCACCTACGGCGACCTGACCCTGTTGTTCTCGGTGATCGCCTTCCTGTTGCTGGGCCTGCGCATCACCCGCTTCCGCCGCACCGAATTCGCACTCAAGCTGGTCAGCGGCATCGCCGGGATCGGGGCCTTCCTGGCCACGCAGACCCGTGGCGGCCTGCTGGCCATTCCGTTCTTCCTGTTCATCGCGCTGCTGGTGCAGGGGCGCCGCATGAACCGCTTCAAGGTCCTGGCCGCTGCGCTGCTGCTGGGCCTGGCCGGCATCATCGTGGCCAGCGACGCCTCGATGCGCGAGCGCATCCACCTTGGCGTGAGCGAGTTCGACCAGTGCCAGGTGGCGCACCTCTCCGATACCTCGGTATGCATCCGCCTGCAGCTGTGGAGCGCGGCCGGCCACATGATCCGCAGCGAGCCGCTGTTCGGCGTGGGCGGCGGTGACCGCTTCCGCGAGGAGCTGGCGCAGCTGGCCGAGGCCAAGCAGGTCACCCCGACGGTGGCGCGCGACTTCGGCGAAACCCACAACGACCTGCTGTACTTCCTGGCCACCTACGGCGTGCTGGGCGGGTTGGGCCTGGTACTGCTCTACATCGCGCCGGGCTGGGTGTTCGCCAGGCGCCTGCGGTTGGGCGTGACCGACCGGCCCACCCGCCTGTTCGCCGGTGCGGGCCTGATGATCTGCGTGGGCTTTGCGGTGTTCGGCCTGACCGAAATGATGTTCCGCGACATGCGCACCGCCTCGTTCTACGCCACCTGGATCGCCTTCTTCCTGGCCCTGTCCGACCCCCTGCGCCTGCGCACCCCAACCGACGTGTAGTGCCGACGTGTAGAGCCGACGTGTAGAGCCGACTGTTAGTCGGCTGCTAATCGGCTGCCCCACCCAACACCGCCACATAACCAGCTTCAGTCAACGCACTGAACGTCTCCAACCCGAACGCTTCCACCGCATGCGCGCGCGCGGCCTGGCCGACGGCCGGCAATGTCTGCCGCTGCTCATACAGCGCCACCACCTGTGCGGCAATGGCTGCCACGTTCCGCACCGGCACGATCCAGCCGTTGTGCCCATGCGTGATGTTCTCAGGCAAACCCGCGTAATCGCTGACCATCACCGGCTTGCCCATCGCCATCATTTCGCGGCAGGCAAACGAGATGGTTTCCACATCGTAGGACAGCACGAAGCCCGCATCGCCGCTGGCCACGAACGGGCGGATGTCCTCCAGCAGCCCGGCAAAATGCACCTGCCCGGACACGCCAAGCTGTTCCACTTCCGCCACCAGAAGCGGGTCGGGCTCGCGTCCGGCCACGGCCATGTGCACCTTGCCGCGCAGCGGTTCGGGCAGGGTGGCGATGGCGCGGGCCAGGTCGATCCAGCCCTTGTGGCCATCGGTGCCGGCATTGCTGACCAGCACCAGTGCATCCGGGTCGAGGGTCCAGCGCGCGCGCAGGGCCGCGCCATCGGCGGGCGCAACCGGCGAAAAGCGCTGCAGGTCCACCCCGTTGCGCACCACGTCGATCGGGCAGCGCCGGTACGGGCTGTCCAGCAGCATCTGCCGGGTGTGTTCGGACACGGCGATCACCCGGTCGGTGCCCCAGCGTGCGCGCACGGCATTGCCGAAAGTATTGCTGGATTTGCTGTTGTGCTTGGTGAACACCAGCTTGGGCCGCCGGGACAGACCCGCCACGGCCTCCATGGCCACCCGGTGATCGCGTGCGCCGTTGGCATGCACGATATCGATGGCGTGCTCGCGGATCAGCCCGCGCAGCGTGCGCAGGTCTGCCCACTGCCGGCCCAGCGTGGCCAGGCCGCTGCTGAAGGCGATCTCCACCGGCTCGGCGATGCGCTCCTGGCGCACTACCCGCAGTATCCGGCTGCCGCCGGGTGCGGCCATGAACAGCTGATGGCGCGGCGACAGTGCGCGCGCCAGCGACGCCAGGTAGGTGGTGTGCCCACCGCCATCACCGGCGTGGAAGTTGGTGTAGAGGATCTTCATGGGGGCCTTCGGTAATACGCCCCCAAAGTCTGACATACCCGTGTTCAGGGAGTGTCGCCAACGTCCCGTGGCGGATCGCTGACCGGCTGCCCGTGCTGCAGCATCCACAGCATGATGGTCTTCTGCCGCACGTAGTTGGCGCGCACGTAGGCATACACCAGGCCATGCCAGCCATCGCGGAAACCGCCGCGCAGCAGCAGCCCCCGCCAGAAGCGCCACGCCGGGGCCAGCACCAGCTTGGCCAGCGTGGCGCGCTTGCCGCGCGCGAACTCGTGCTCGGCCATCATCCGCGCATAGCGCTGGGTCTTGGCCAGCTGCTGCTCCAGCGAGCGGTAGGGGTAGTGGATCAGGTCGCCGCGCAGCGTCCCCACGCTGCCATCCACGCTGGCCGCCTCATGGATCTCGCGCTTGCCGCGCCAGCCGCCGTGGCGGCGGTCGAACAGCCGCAGCACCCGGTCCGGGTAGGCATTGCCATGGCGCAGGAACTTGCCGAAGTACTCGGAAAGCCGGGCAAAGCGATAGCCATGGTGGCCGGTGAAGCCCACCGCCTGGGCGGCGAGGATCGCTGCGCGCAGGTCGTCGCTGATGCGTTCGTCGGCATCCAGGCACAGCACCCAGTCGTGCGTGGCCTGCGCCACGCAGAATGCCTTCTGGCTGCGGAAGCCGTCGAACGGGCGTTGCAGCACCCGCGCCCCGGCGGCCGTGGCGATGGCCACCGTGGCATCGGTGGAATACGAGTCCACCACGATGACCTCATCGCAGAAGGCCAGCGAGGCCAGGCAGTCGCCGATGCGGTCGGCTTCATTGAACGCGATAATGCAGGCCGAGATGCGAGGCCGTTCAACGGGAGCGGTCGTGGAGGACATGATGGCCGAGTACCTGCTGTTTGCGACGGAACGCTATGCGTTGCCTATTCTCGCCCCGTTGGCCCAGGCGTTGCACGCCTCCGGTCAATCGGTGTCGGCGTGGTTTGCCGACGGAGCGGCCGGGGCCAGCCTGCCAGGCGTGCCCAACGTTGGCCTGCAGCAGGCGCTGGCGCTGCGCCCGCGCGCGGTGTTCAGCGCGGCCAACTGGGTGCCGCCGTTCATTGCCGGGGCCAAGGTGCAGGTCTTCCATGGCTTCAACGTGCAGAAGCGCGACAGTGCCCGTGGCCACTTCCGCGTACGCGGGCTGTTCGACCTGTACTGCACCCAGGGCCCGGCCACCACCACCCCGTTCCGCGAGCTGGCCGCACGTGAGGGCCACTTCGCGGTAGCCGAGACCGGCTGGCCCAAGCTCGACCCGCTGTTCCTGGACGACGGCGGCGCCAGTGCGGCGCTGCGCGCGCCCGCGCAGGGGCGGCCGGTGATCCTGTTCGGCTCCACCTTCACCGAGCGCCTCAGTGCGGCCCCGCACCTCTACGAGCAGATCGCCGGGGACATCGCACGGGGCGGCCACTACTGGCTGCTGACCCTGCACCCCAAGTGCCCGCCGGAGTTGTTCGCGCGCTACCGCGCACTGGCCGGCGCCAACGCCGCCTTCATCGAACCGGAGCAGGTGATGGCCGCGCAGCGCGCCGCCGATGTGCTGGTGTCGGACACCTCCTCGATCGTCTCCGAGTTCGTGGTGCAGCACAAACCCGTGGTGACCTTCCGCAACCGCGTCCCGCAGCCGCACATGATCGATTTCGACGATCCGGCCCAGCTGCCGGCGATGCTGGCACGCGCGCTGCACCCGGAGCCGGCGTTGATGGCGGAGATCCGCCGCTACGCCGACGACATCCACCCGTGGCGAGACGGCCGCTCCAGCGAGCGCGTGATCGCCGCCACCGAGGATTTCCTTGCAGGCGAGTTGGGCACCCTGAAGCGCAAGCCGTTCGGCGCCTGGACGCGCGGCCTGCAGATCCGCAGGGACCTGGGCTATTGGGGCCCCTCAAAGCGATAACGAAGCCGCCCGAGCGACCAAGGCTCGTAGTGACACGCCATGCGTGTCAAAGCCATGCCCCTGCGCACGTAAACAAGCCATGCACGTCCGGTCTCACCACCGAAGCCGACGTTCCCCGAGCGCGGCGCTGAGCTGTTCAAACACCGCCCGCGCCTCGGCTTCCGGCAGATACCGCAGGCACAACGCGATGCTGCCGCTTGCCCCCGCCGTATCCAGCCATACGCTGGACGTGCCCAGCCACCGGTCCAGCGGCGAGCGGCCCAGCCGCAGCGCCTGCAGCTTGTCCAGCTCGGCAAACCGCCACCAGCGTTGCCACCAGCCACCGCGCACGGCCACGTAACGCGCATCCAGGTGCCAGCCCATATGCGCCATGGTGCGATGTGCGCGCAGCGCCGACCACGGCAGCCACGCCAGCACCAGCGCGCCCCACGGCCCCACTTCCCACACGGCACCGGCAGCCAGCAGCGGCACGATCACCAGCGCCGGCAGGCACAACCGCCACCAGCCGCGCAGCGGCACCGGGCGCCACTGCGCCGGTGGCCACTGCAGCTGCGGCAGAAGGTGCTGCACCAGCGTGTTACAGGCCTCGGGCCTTGCCAGCGGCGCCAGTTCGCGCAGGTCGCGGCGTTCGCCATCGGTGGATACACCGGCGGCGATATCGATGCGCAGGTGGCGGCGATCGAACCAGCGCTGCAGCGCGGTTTCGCGCAGCGTCCAGGCCTGGATCCGCCGGCGCGCCACACTGGTGCGCATACGCGTGAGCAGGCCGCTGGCCACGGTGAGGCGGCGCTCGTGTTCGGTCAGCCGGAAGCCGTGATAGCGCAGCAGCGCCACCGCCACGGAGAACACCCGCAGCAGTGCCCAGAAGCCGATCACCATTACCAGTGCCGCCACCACCCAAACCCAGGTGGCCGGGTGCAGGGAGCTGGCATAGCCGAACGCCTGGCGGCCACCGTGTTCAATGGCGTCGTCGACCGCGCCGCGCGGGAACAGCTGGTACGACGCACCGATAGCGGCCAGCACCACCACCCAGCCGCGATTGGACAACAGCCCGACGCGCACCACATCGGCGGTACCCAGCTGCAGCAGGACATCTTCGGCCGGGACGTCGGGGGTTTGCACCGCCGTCGTATCCCCGCTGGCCACCTGCTGCTGCCCGCGCTGGCGCACCAGCTGCTCCAGCGCCAGCGCCTGGTCCAGCTTGAGCACGCGCATTTCCGCTTCCGGCCGGTTCCCGCCGGCCGATTCCAGGCGCAGTTCGGCCACGCCGAACAGCCGGTGCAACGGATTCTGGTGCACCACCACGTTGTGGATGCGTGCGAAGGGAATCTCGCGCCGGTTGCGTGAAATCACCCCGCTGCGCACGCTGATCGCATCGCGGCCGATCCGGTAATGGAAGGTGAGGTACTGCAGGATGGAAACGGCCACCAGCACCACGATCACCACCAGCGCCGCCAGGTTCGACCACATCTCCTCCTGGTCACTGTCGCCGCGGCCACCGAACACCACCAGCGCTACCAGCGGCAGCAGGAACTGGCGCAGCTGCATCAGCAGCACGAACAGCCACGACCATGGATGCAGGCGCTGGTCGGGGGCGCCGTCGTCAGCCAGGGGCGTGCTCACAGGGCGTCGTCGTCCTGGTCCAGCTGGCGCCCCAGCGTATCGCGCAGGTGCTCGGCATCGGCCTGGTCCAGCCCGGCCAGCGACACCGCACTGAAACGGCTGCCGGCGGTATGCACCACCAGGGTGGACAGCCGCGCGGTGCGTTCGATCGGGCCACGGCGCAGGTCCAGGTGCTGCACGCGCGACAGCGGCACCCGGGTCTCCAGCTGCCACATCAGGTCACGGCGCACGCCCAGCCCCTGCGCATCCAGCCGCCACCACGTGCGGCGCTGCCGGCGGAAGCCGAAGACGCCGCCGATCAGCGCGCCGGGAAGCAGCATGGCCGGTCCCGCGATCCAGCGCATCGGCAGGTCGAAGACCACCCACAGCGTGCCGAGCACGCCCCCGATGAAGATTGCACCGGTGATGGCACCGGCCACGCCGGCGATGGTGGCCGCGCGCAGCGGCAGCGGCTGCCACGTGCCCTGGTCGGGCAGGGGGGGTGGGGACGGCAACGGGGCAGGGGACGGGTCGGACAAGGCAAGCGCTCGGCAGGAGGAAACATGCCGGGCGTCCACATCAGGTCGGCTGCGCCCGTCGCGCAGACGGTAGCAGGTTGGCGCGGGCTATTGCGCGGCCTGTATCAGCGCGTCCACATCCAGCAGGTGGCCGGCGCGTTCGGCCTTGGTGCGCAGGTAGTGCTCGTTCTCGGCGGTGATGTCGCCGGTCACCGGCACGCAGTCCACCACCTCGATCCCGGCATGGCGCAGGCGCTGGGCCTTGGTCGGGTTGTTGCTGAGCAGCTGTACGCGCTGTACGCCCAGGCCCTGCAGCATCGCCACCGCGCTGCCATAGCGGCGCTCGTCGGCGCCGAAGCCCAGCTGTGCATCGGCATCGATCGTATCCAGCCCATCGTGCTGGTAGCCATAGGCGCGCATCTTGGCGGCAATGCCGGTGCCGCGGCCTTCCTGGTCCAGGTACAGCAGCACCCCACCGCCCAGTTCCTTGAGCTTGCGCAGCCCGCGCCGCAGCTGGTCGCCGCAGTCGCACTTGAGCGAGCCGAACAGATCGCCGGTCAGGCACGAGGAATGCACGCGCACCGGTACCACGCCGGCAAGATCGGGGTTGCCCACGATGATCGCCACCTGGTCGCGCTGGGCCACGCCGCCGCGGAACACCGCAAATTCGGTCATGCCCACTTCGCGCAGCGGCACCGGCGAGCGTGCCACCAGTTCATAGGCGTGTGCGGCCTGCTCGGCGCCCTGGGCCAGGTCGCACAGCGATACCTGCGCGCAGCTGTCGAAGCGGGCATCGCCCGGGGCCAGCAGTACCCCGACCATGGCCGGGAGCAGCAGGCCCAGCCGGGCGATTTCCACCGCGCCCTCATCCAGGGCCTGCCCGGCGGTCCAGCCGGCCGGCATCGGCTCGGCATCGCGCAGGTAGCTCAGCGAGGGCAGTGCATCAAAGTCGACCCCGGCCAGCGGGACGCGTGCGCCGTCTTCGGCGGCCACCCCCAGCACCCGCGCACGGGTAGCGGTCAGGAACAGGTAATGCTGCCCGGCGGCCACCCCGGCAAAGGCGGTGTAGCTGCTGCGCGTACTGCTGTCCAGGGCAATGAAAGCCAGGCGCTGGCCGTGGCCGTCATCGATCACCACCGGGCGGCCGGCACGCAGTTCGGCCACCGCGCGCTCGCAGCGGATCGCGGCCGGATCGCCGAACGGGGAAGAAGCAACTGGGGACATGGCAGGGGCCGTGGGGGACATCGTGGTTTCACAGTGGGGTCGGAAGGCGCCGATTCAATCGTGGCCGGTGCGACGCAGCGTCGCGCTCAGTGCGGATGTCGGTCGGTGGCGTACGGGTCCACTTCGTCGCTGTGCGGCGGGCGCAGCGTGTAACGCTTGTAGGTCCACTGGTACTGGGCCGGATCGCGGCGGGCAATCGCCTCGATGCCGGCATTGAGCGCACTGGCGGCCGTGCGCGGGTCAGGATCGGCCACGGCGGCGTCAGCCGGCGTGATGTGCAGGGCGAACTGCATGCCCGGCCCGGTGCGTTCGCACCACCCGTACAGCACCGTGGCCCCGGTGCGCTCGGCCAGCCGGTTGACCAGGGTCATGGTCAGCGCTTCCACCCCGAAGAACGGGGCGAACACGCCATCGCCGGCCTTGGGTTGCTGGTCCGGCAGGATGCCGGTGGCGCCGCCGTCCTTGAGCACCTTGAACAGCTGGCGCACCGCCGGCCCTTCGGCCCGGACCTGCTGCACGTTGCTGCCGCCCCGGACCAGCTGCAGGAATTCATCGCCCACCGCTTCATCCGGCGCCTTGTAGACGATGGCGATCGGCCCGCGCGAGGCCAGCCACTGGTTGAGCAGCTCCCAGTTGCCGTAGTGCGGGGCGGCCACGATCACGCCCTTGCCGCTGGCCAGGGCCGCGTCGTACAGCGCCTCGCCATGGCGTTCGGTGAGCAGGGCCAGGTTCCGGTCGCGCGGGCGGGTCCACAGGCGCAGTGTTTCCACCGCCTGCAGCGCGGTCGAGCGCAGCACCGCCTTGTGCAGGGCGGCGCGGTCCTCGGCCGACAGCTCGGGGTAGGCCAGCTCCAGGTTGCGCCGGGTCACCCGGCTCTCGCGGGCGTTCAGGGCGATCCAGAGCCCGGCCAGGCCATGGGCAAAGCCGCGCAGCCAGGACCAGGGCAGGCGGGTGAACAAAGCGGCGGCGCGGTAGGCCAGGCGGGCGGTGGTTTGCGGTTTCATCGGGGCAAAGTCTAGCCGGTGCAGGCGCTCAACCCCTAAGGTAGGCCGCTTGTTCATCCTGGAAAGCCCCACCATGCTCGTCCTCATCCAGCGCGTTACCCAGGCCAGCGTCAGCGTGGACCACGCCGTGGTCGGCCAGATCGGCCCGGGCCTGCTGGCCCTGGTGGGCATGGAGCCGGGTGATACCGACGCCCAGATCCGGCGCATGGCCGATCGCCTGCTTGGTTACCGTGTGTTTGCAGATGAGAGCGGGAAAATGAACCGATCCCTGGGGGAGACAGGGGGCGGCCTGCTGCTGGTGAGCCAGTTCACCCTCGCGGCAGACACGGCCAGCGGGATGCGCCCGGGCTTCAATACCGCCGCGCCGCCTGACGAGGCTGAACGTGGATTCAACAGATTGGTGGAGATCTGTCGTCAAAAGCACGTTTCAGGGGTGGAAACCGGTCAGTTTGGCGCCCATATGGTTGTCAGCCTGATCAACGATGGTCCGGTGACCTTCCTGCTCAGACCCTGACCCCGGGACCACCGCCCGGGCCCGAGGGGCGCTGGGCTGGTATAATGCTAGGTTCTATTCCCTATCCCTGCCGGTGGCGCGAGCACTACATGGCCAACGAACGTCCTGCCCAGCAAAACGACATCAAGCTTCTGATCAGCAAGGGCCTGGAACAGGGCTACCTGACCTACGCCGAAGTCAATGACCACCTGCCCGACGACATTGTCGACCCGGAGCAGATCGAAGACATCATCGGCATGATCAACGGCATGGGCATTGATGTCCATGAAGTTGCGCCCGATGCCGAAACCCTGCTGCTCAACGACGGCAACACCGGTAACCGCGAAGTCGATGACACCGCGGCCGAAGAAGCTGCCGCCGCACTGAGCGCACTCGACACCGAAGGTGGCCGCACCACCGACCCGGTGCGCATGTACATGCGCGAAATGGGTACCGTGGAGCTGCTGACCCGCGAAGGCGAAATCGCCATCGCCAAGCGCATCGAAGAAGGCCTGGGCCAGGTCCAGGCTGCACTCGGCACCTTCCCGGTGTCGGTGGAATCGCTGCTGGCCGATTACGAAGCGCACAAGGAAGGCAAGAAGCGCCTGGCCGAAGTGATCGTCGGCTTCAACGACCTGGTGGAAGAAGTCCCGGCCCCGGTCGTGGCTGAAGACACCAGCGACGACGCCGATGCGGACGCCGACGAAGACGAAGAAGACGGCGACGACGTCGAAGAAGAAGCCGGCCCGACCGGTCCGGACCCGGAAGAAGTCGCCCGCCGCATGGCCGAGCTGGCTGCTGCCTACGCTGCCTTCAAGAAGGCGGCGACCAAGGCCGACCGCAAGCCGCTGACCAAGCTGCGCGACGACATGGCCGCCGTGTTCGTCACCCTGAAGCTGCCGTTGCCGCTGACCGACGTGCTGGTCAAGCAGCTGCGCGATGTGATGGCCGACATCAAGGGCCACGAGCGCCGCGTGCTGAACCTGGCCACCGTGACCGCCCGCATGCCGCGCAAGGACTTCATCCGTTCCTGGGAAGGCAACCAGACCAACCTGGAGTGGGTGGAAGACGCACTGAAGCGCAAGCAGAAGTGGTCTTCGGCCCTGCGTGACGTCAAGGACCAGATCATTGCCGAGCAGCAGGCCACCATCGACATCGAGAAGAACACCTCGCTGGAGCTGGAAGAGCTGAAGGAAATCAGCCGGGCCATGGCCTACGGCGAAGCCAAGGCGCGCAAGGCCAAGAAGGAAATGGTCGAAGCCAACCTGCGCCTGGTGATCTCCATCGCCAAGAAGTACACCAACCGCGGCCTGCAGTTCCTCGACCTGATCCAGGAAGGCAACATCGGCCTGATGAAGGCCGTGGACAAGTTCGAGTACCGCCGCGGCTACAAGTTCTCCACGTATGCGACCTGGTGGATCCGCCAGGCCATCACCCGTTCGATCGCCGACCAGGCGCGCACCATCCGTATTCCGGTGCACATGATCGAAACGATCAACAAGTTGAACCGCATTTCCCGCCAGATGCTCCAGCAGTACGGCCGCGAGGCCACGCCGGAGGAGCTGGCCAAGGAAATGGACATGCCGGAAGACAAGATCCGCAAGGTGATGAAGATCGCCAAGGAGCCGATCTCGATGGAAACCCCGATCGGCGACGACGAGGATTCCCATCTGGGCGACTTCATCGAGGACACCAACGTGGAGTCCCCGATCGAGAACACCACCAACATCAACCTGTCGGAAACCGTGCGTGACGTGCTGGCTGGCCTCACCCCGAGGGAAGCCAAGGTGCTGCGCATGCGCTTCGGCATCGACATGAACACCGACCACACCCTCGAGGAAGTGGGCAAGCAGTTCGACGTCACCCGCGAGCGCATCCGCCAGATCGAAGCCAAGGCGCTGCGCAAGCTGCGCCACCCGAGCCGCTCCGAGCAGCTGCGCAGCTTCCTGGATATCGATTGATGTCCAGGTAGTCGCGTAAATGAAAAAACCCCGCTTCGGCGGGGTTTTTTTATGGGTTGCCGCCAGCGTCGGACGGATCGGGCTCCGCCGCATCGCGCCGGACGCTGGCACACATAATGCTGGGGGCGGGTAGGGTCGGTTCCCAAACGACCGCCGACCTCGCTCATCGGCACGGTAACGCATGGCCCCAACCGAAGATCGCTCTTGCCCACTCCGGCGCCTTGCCGCGCTGATCAGGCCAGTGGCGCCATGTAGCACTGGCTACCTCAAGCGTGACACGGGCCCGAACGCCCGCGAAAGGCACTGGAGTAGGGCATAGCACGCCCTGCTTCAGCCCGTCCCCAGTAGCAACCCCCGCTTCGCCTCCACTACACTGTGCAACCGCGAAGGGCCTATAGCTCAACGGTTAGAGCAGAGGACTCATAATCCTTTGGTTCCAGGTTCGAATCCTGGTGGGCCCACCACATCCGAGCGCTGATAGCGATGTTGACCAGGTATTGGCCGGGTAAGCTGCCGCAATGATCAGACCCCTCACCGTAGTTGAGATCCAGGGCCGAAGTGAGCAGGGCATGACGCGCCCGTTTCACTGCCGCTGCGATGACGGCAACCTTTACTTCGTCAAAGGGCGCGCGGCAAGTCAGCGCAGCCTGATCTGCGAATGGCTTGGCGGCAATCTCGCTAAAGCTTTCGGTCTGCCGATTCCGGAATTCACGATCGCACAGGCAGCCCCCGAGCTTCTGGAACTGCACCCGGAAGGCCGAGACCTGGGGTCTATGCCTCTGTTTGCCTCGCGGAAGGTAGAACACGTGCAGGAGTTCAGCATTTCCCACTTGCATCAGGTGGTTGACTGTCTGCAGCGCGATGTGCTGGCTTTCGACTGGTGGATCAACAATGGAGACCGCACCCTTACGGCCTACAGCGGGAACCCCAATTTGCTGTGGAGTACCGAGGCGCGCAAGCTGGTCGTCATTGATCAGAACTTAGCCTTCGATCCGGACTTTGACCCTGCTACGTCCAGTGTGACCCATGTCTTTGCAGGCCAGATAGATCTTTTGAATCAAGATCTTATAGAACCTCAGCGTCTACGCGAACTGTGCGGTCGGGCGCTGGCGGTTTGGGCCGATGCCTGCAAGAATGTCCCTCAAGAGTGGCAGCTCGTGGATGAAGAGCAGACCGTACCCACCAATATCGATCCAGATGCTGGTCTTGCCCTGTTGAATAGATACTCCCATGGGAACTTTTGGAG
>NZ_JAGXKC010000200.1:0-465 GCF_019091045.1 Stenotrophomonas sp. GbtcB23
CCAGCCTTGCCCCGGTTTCGGCAAGAATGGCGCAGCCGACCTCACGGTCGGACTTGGCCAGAAGGATTCGGAAAATGATGCACCCAAGCCCGTCATTCCAGGCACGGCCGCCATCACCTCTCCGCCGGTGATCGTGCAGGGCGTGATCGTGACGGGCCAGCAGGTGCTCGACGGCCAGCGCCGGTGGGCGCCTTCCGGGGTCATCCGAGGTTATGACGCAGTGACGGGTGAATTGCGCTTTGCCTGGGACATCAACCAGCCGGACGTCACCAGGGATCCACCGGCAGGGGGCTATTATTCCTTCGGTACGCCCAACAGCTGGACAACGCCCGCAGGTGACGAGAAGCTCGGGCTGGCCTATATCCCCATGGGCAATTCGGCCGGAGACTACTACACCACCTTACGCTCGGCCGAGGAGAAGAAGTACAATTCTGCCCTCGTGGCGCTCGACGTCCAGACCGGCAA
>NZ_JAGXKC010000201.1:0-464 GCF_019091045.1 Stenotrophomonas sp. GbtcB23
GCTCATCATTGTGCACCCACATGACGGGAGCACCATGCCAGACCAGATAGATGTGATTGAATCCCGCCCCGGCGAAGCCCTTGATCCACGCAGCCATTGCCGTTGAGAAGCCATGAATCGCAATTCGGTCAACACCGGCCTGTTGGAACAGCTTGGCGACGCCCTCGATATCGAGAGCAGAAGGTCGATCCGTGGCAGATACTGCCAACTTATGCCCCGGCAGCGCGCCCGCTGCTGCCCGGATTCCAAACCATTCCTGATGCATGACGTGGCAGACCCGCTCATGCCCACTCAACTCCTGGGCAAACCGCGTATCGCGAGGAGCGTCAAACTGGAACAGGTGCGATGGCATGACCGGGAGGTTGGGCTCTGCGTTCCGAAGGTCAGACGTAGCGTACGCGGGCTCCTCGTGATCCGTGGACATCAAGGCGCTCAAGCGCTCGCGCAGACCAAGCTGCCATTGA
>NZ_JAGXKC010000202.1:0-458 GCF_019091045.1 Stenotrophomonas sp. GbtcB23
GCTTGACGGCTGATCGTGGACCTTGGAGCGGTTGTGAGTTCACATTGGATCTCTCTACCGAGCGGATTAACGTTCAACCTTCTTACGATTGATCTGGAATCGTCGCAATAGCCAGGGCGAAGAGGCAAGGCTACCGGGCACGTAGTCGCGCAACTAGGTTGGTCTAGTGGGCACCCGCGCAGGCCGGCGCGTATGTGTACGCCCAAGTCCGTGTGTTCAGCCACGGCTCCAAGTCGGGCGGCGGCACGTGCTCGTTGCGCTCCAAGACACCGTGGACACCCAGAACGCCAGAACACCCAGTCCAGCAAGTCCAGTGGCTTCTCGATGGCTACAATAGGTGCTTGTGTGGGGCTTTGGAAGTTTTCGATGGCCGATGCCGAAGCAGGGCGAAGAATGATGAGGTTGGAAACGTTGACTGAGGATTTGATGATCCGATTGAGGCAGGCGTGCCCTTCTCA
>NZ_JAGXKC010000203.1:0-458 GCF_019091045.1 Stenotrophomonas sp. GbtcB23
GACCACCAGTTCCGATCCCACCGTCCAGCGTGATTCGTCCGAGGCCAGGTACAGCACGGCCTTGGCAACCTCGTCCGGCGTGCCGAAGCGGCCCATCGGGATGCTGCCGACGATCTCCTCATTGTGCTTGGCCCGGTAGGCGTCGGGGATGCCGAGCTTGTCATACAGCGGCGTTTCCACCGGGCCAGGGCTGACGGCGTTCAGGCGGATGCCGCGACCAAGCAGCTCGCTGGACAGTGTGCGGGTCATGCTCAGGAAGGCGGCCTTGGTAGCGGCATATACCGTCGAGCGTGCCATGCCCGCATGGACGTTGACGGAGGTGTTGAGCACCTCCGAGGCGGGGTTGGCCAGCACTGGCAGCAGCGCCTGCAGCAGGAAGTAAGGTCCCTTGACGTTGATGGCGAAGGAGGCGTCAAAGGCCTGCTCGGTCCACTCCTCGATCGGGACCCAGCCCGAGA
>NZ_JAGXKC010000204.1:0-455 GCF_019091045.1 Stenotrophomonas sp. GbtcB23
GGGGAGAAGATCTCCGCCGAGGAGGTGGAGGATCACCTGCTTGCGCATCCCGATGTCTTCGACGCTGCCGTGGTTTCGATACCCGACCCCGCTCTCGGGGAGCGCAGCTGCGCCTTCGTCATCGCAAACAAGAAGGACGTGAAGCCCTCGGCGCTGAAAGCCTGGATGCGCCAGCGCGACATCGCCGCTTTCAAGGTGCCGGACCAGATCGTGTTCATCGAGAAATTCGAGACGACCGCGGCGGGAAAGGTGAGCCGCAAGGTATTGCGGGCACGGCTGCGCGACGCGTTTCTCGCCTCCGGCAACAAGAATCCCGTTCAGGAGAAGGTTTGATGAGTACCAAGGGTCTACCTCGTATCGCCTCCTATCCTCTGCCGGCCGAAACCGATCTTCCGACCGCCCGCGCTCCCTTCATCATCCGGCGCGAAAGGGCGGCGCTTCTCGTCCACGACATG
>NZ_JAGXKC010000205.1:0-452 GCF_019091045.1 Stenotrophomonas sp. GbtcB23
AGAAATACGTCGACAGGTGCCAGCCCAGCAGTGCGGCGACAAAACTCGCCTCACCCAGGCAACCGATATCGCAGTCCGTTTCGGGCTCTCTGGCCCGCATCGCCGCCAAGAACTCGATGTCCTCGGCGTGATGGGTCACGACGAAGTTGGGTCCTGCCACGATGGTGAGGACGCCCCCCCTAAAGTCGAGGTTCGCCCCGGGTAGAACGGCAACCACCCGCGCCATGAAATGGTTGGCGAACTTCTCCAAACGGGGATTGGTAGCGATCGGCCCGGTCGGCAGCGATCCCTCCCCCAAGTCCAGTGCCCCCCACACACGGGCGACCTCCGCATCGCTGGCGCCGCACAGGGCAATCCATAGGAGATCCTGGTCTCCGGGAACGCGGTTAGAAAGATCCGACAAAGCCGGAAAGCAACTGTGTTGCCCGCGATAGAGGGTGATGGTGACACCA
>NZ_JAGXKC010000206.1:0-450 GCF_019091045.1 Stenotrophomonas sp. GbtcB23
GATCTACTCGTGGTGGATGAGGCACACAAGATCGGGGATGGTGGGAGAGGGGTAATTCTTCAATCGGCAATTGTGCGCGTGGCATCAGGGAATCCATCCATGCGGGCAGTCTCCATTAGTCCGGCAGCCCAAAACACCGGGATTCTGCTTGAGGACGCGCCTGCCATGGCGAAGAAAGTCGCCGTGGCCAGTGACTTCCCAACCGTTCTTCAGAACATAATTCTTTGCTCGCCTTGCGCCGGCAAGCCATTGCAGTGGTCGCTCAATCTAAGAACGCCCTCCGGTATGCTTCCGATTGGAAGTCTAAGTCTTAAGAATAAGCCTAGTACACTATCGAAGAAGATTGCGTCCATTGCGGCCGCAGTCGGTCATCGGGGTGGGACGCTAGTGTATGCGAATGGTGCTGCGGATGCTGAAAAGATCGCGATGCTCATCTTTCAGCAAATCGAA
>NZ_JAGXKC010000207.1:0-443 GCF_019091045.1 Stenotrophomonas sp. GbtcB23
GTGCAACCCAGCCCCTACGACCTGTGGGCCAGCGCCGAGATGGTGGCGCTGATCCGCGAGGCGCAGGTGTTTCGGCCTGCGCTGCGCGCGGCCTTCGTCATCAATCGGCGCGTCAGTACCACCGTGATCGGGCGCGAAGCGCGCCAGGCGCTCGCCGACCAGCCGCTTCCTGCGCTGCGCGCGGAAGTGCATCAGCGCATCGTGTTCGCCGACAGCGTGGCCGCTGGCCGGCTTGCACGCGAGACGGCGCCGGACAGCGCCGCCGCCCGCGAAATCACCGCACTGGTGGACGAACTGCTGCGGTGGCCGACATGACCGCGAATCCGCCACCGAACAGCAAGCGCACGGCAAAGCGCGTCGGCATCGGCGCGCGTCCGCCCGCGAATCCGCACGCCGAGGCGTGGATTCGCCAGGGCGACGCCGACGCGCTGGGCAAGGGCGAC
>NZ_JAGXKC010000208.1:0-441 GCF_019091045.1 Stenotrophomonas sp. GbtcB23
TGGGCATGCGCCTTGTCCACGCGCATCCGCGTGATCGCAATCGCCTGCGCCCTGGTTACCGGTACGATCCTGTTGTTCGCATTGCCGATCTCGCCCGCGCCGAACAGCGTTGCGAACGTCTCGGTACGCGTATTGGACGGGAAGTCGGAGAGCTCACAAGGACGGGAGGTTTGGCTGCGGATGGAGCGCGATGGAAAGGATGTCCCGTTCAGTGACCTCAGGCAATCGGGAAAATGGGTGGACAAGGCGCCGTTCCTGGTTGCTGTGGATCCTTCCGTCCCAACGTCAATAGCATGGCGGGGCTCGTATGCGGACAGCCTCCGGTTGATCTTCGTTTCCCATGCCTGGTCAGGCCGCGCGCGCGTGACCTGGAATGGCATGCAGCGCAACCTGGATCTTTACCGTCCCGAGGGTAGCAGCCTGACCCTCGACCTTGGCGGA
>NZ_JAGXKC010000209.1:0-440 GCF_019091045.1 Stenotrophomonas sp. GbtcB23
GAATAGGGTAACGACAACGATCGCCAGGAAGACCTCCAGAAGCCTAGTCCGTTTCCAGTGGCGCAAACGAGCGACGAGAACGCAGAGAAGGACTGGAAGAGACAGAAATGACACGACGACGGCAAGCCGGACCCAGTCCCCGTAAGGTCCCAGAAGAAGTTGGGGCATCGATCTCAAGCCCCTATTCCAATGGGAATAGGCAGAAACTAGCTCGACCAGCGCACATAGCGCCCAGAGGCAAAAGTACGCAGGGTGAATCAGGTTGTACTTCGCTCCTGCCATGATCACGCTCCTGACTCATGCAATCCATTCACCACGATCTAGACACAATTTTACTCCAGTCAATGGTTGCAGGCGCCTGCACAGCCAGGGTCTCATGAGGCTTCAGAACATCCCCTGATCAGCGGTGGTGCCGTCCGCGGCACCAACCTGCCACCCGC
>NZ_JAGXKC010000021.1:0-69572 GCF_019091045.1 Stenotrophomonas sp. GbtcB23
ATGCATGTGCAGATCAGCTGTCCGAGCTCTTGAAGTTGGCCACCACCACCTGTGGCCAATGGAGTGCCCCACTGTTCTGGAAGCGCTACATTGAGTGGGCTGACTTGGCAGAAGTGCTGTCAATCGATGAATGCAAGTTGTTCATGCATAGGTCGGCGGAGTACGTTGAGCCAGCGTTCTTCGTGTTCCTGGCGTCTGGTGGAGCGGAAATGCGCTCTGAAGCGATGATCTTGCTTGCGCAGCATTCGGATGCGACTACCACGCGGTCCCGATACGTCAGGTTTGTTCTGGAGAGTCGGCTAAGGACGGAGCGTGCGTTTCGTTAGGGAAGCCGCGGTTCCGATTTGCGGAACACAACCAGCTCAGAGCTCGCTGATTACCCTTGCGCCAGTGCGTGCGGTCCCGAGGTTGGCACGCGAATCAAGGGCTGCGGCGTGGGGCACCGCAACGGGTTGCACGGCTGTGGAGGGAATTCTTCGATTCCCTCTACGGACTCTGATGCACCGACATGCTTACGGTGCCACGGGCACCAGCTGCTGCGCGATGAAATTTCGCTTGGCATCGAAGTCATAGCCCATCTGCACGCTTCCCAGGTCGGGGCAGGCGTGGCACTCGCGAAGTGGCGTGCGGTACAGCAGGCGAACGCCGCCGCCGTCCAGTGGGGCGGTGCCCGCCGCCTGCGCCGGGGCGAACGGTGTCGCCTGCGGATCGGTGGCCAGCAGCGCCTGTACGGCCGGGTCGGCGCGCAGCGTGTCGTCCAGCTGCACATTGTCCACGTCAATGCGCTTGCCGCCGGCATCGATCAGCCGCGTGCCTTCGTTGGTGTTGGCGCGGAACGGGTAGTTGACGGTCGCCACGCCGACGCCATCCTGGTCATGCCAGGCGACCACATGGGCCAGCTCGCCGGCACTGCTCAGCTGCTCGGCGGCGGTGACGGCATCGTCACTTGCACCACCGGCCAGCATCGCCTTCATCAAGCACTCGCGGGTGGCCGCGGCCTCGCCTTGGCGGCAGGCATTGAGGTCGCCACTCCAGACCACGGCGTTGCTCCAGCGCAGGGTGCCGTTGGCGGGTGATTGGGCGGTGGGGGTGTTGGCGGTGCCAGCAGGTGCTGCATCGGGCGCGGCGGCGGTGGGGTCGCGCTGGCAGGCGGTGGCGATCAGGACCACGCCGACGGCAATGAACAAACAGCGGGAACGGCGCATGGTGAATACCTCGCAGCAGTAACCGGGGCAATAACTATCGTCAAGGGGCGGTTAATTGTGCGTGGGCGCGGCATACTTGGCCGATCATGAGACCGCAGGAGTTGATCGACGTGGCCAGTCTGCAAGGGAAAACCCTATTCATCACCGGCGCCTCGCGCGGTATCGGCCTGGCAATTGCGTTGCGCGCTGCGCGCGATGGCGCCAACGTGGCGATTGCCGCCAAGTCTGCGGTCCCCAATCCGAAACTGCCCGGGACCATTCACAGCGCCGCCGAAGCGGTCACCGCTGCGGGCGGGCAGGGCCTGGCACTGAAATGCGACATACGCGAAGAAGACCAGGTGCGCGCGGCGGTGGCCGCCACCGTGGATACCTTTGGTGGCATCGACATCCTGGTCAACAACGCCAGTGCGATCTGGCTGCGCGGCACGCTGGATACGCCGATGAAGCGGTTCGACCTGATGCAGCAGGTCAATTCACGCGGCAGCTTCCTGTGCGCGCAGGCCTGCCTGCCGCACCTGCTGCAGGCGCCCAACCCGCACATCCTCACCCTGGCGCCGCCGCCGAGCCTGGACCCGAAGTGGTGGGCCCCGCATACCGGTTACACGCTGGCCAAGATGGGCATGAGCTTCGTCACGCTGGGCCTGGCGGCAGAGTTCGGGCCGCAGGGCGTGGCCGTCAACGCGCTGTGGCCGCGCACGGTGATCGCGACCGACGCAATCAACATGATTCCCGGCGTGGACGTGGGCGGCTGCCGCACACCGGAGATCCTGGCCGATGCCGCGCACGCGGTATTGACCCGCGAGGCGGCCGGGTTCAGCGGCAACTTCCTGCTGGATGATGAGGTGTTGGCGGAGGCTGGAGTTACGGATCTTTCCGGGTACGCGGTGGATCCCTCGCGCCCGTTGCTGCCGGATCTGTTCCTGGATTGACGGGGTGGCAGGCAGTGCGCAGGACACGCGTGGCGTGTCGCTACGCGGCCGGGAAGCGTAGGGACACGCCATGCGTGTCCCACGTAGACCCGATCACTGATTGAACGCTTCCGGCAGCCGCTCACCGCACTGCCGGCAATGCTTCGCATCCGGCTCATGCCCTTCCAGTCCGCACGCCGGGCACCCGCGCGCATCGCGTTTGGCGGCGCGTTCGGCATCGCGCATGGTATTGGCCAGCTCCGCGGTGTAGATGCCGGTAGGCACGGCGATGATGCTGTAGCCGATCAGGATCAGCACCGAGGTCACGAAGCGGCCCAGTACCGTCTGCGGCACGATGTCGCCAAAGCCCACCGTGGCCATCGTCACCACCGCCCAGTACATCGCGCTGGGAATGCTGGTGAAGCCATGGTTCGGCCCTTCGATCACGTACATCAGGGTGCCGGCGATGATCGTGATGGTGATCACCGTGAACAGGAACAACAGGATCTTGCGCCGGCTGCGCCACAGCGACTCCATCAGCACGCCGCTTTCTTCAATGTAGCGGGTCAGCTTGAGGATGCGGAACACGCGCAGGATGCGCAGCGCACGCACCACCAGCAGGCTCTGCGCGCCGGGGATGAACAGCGACAGGTAGGTGGGCAGGATCGACGCCAGGTCGATGATGCCCCAGATGCTGAAGGCATAGCGCAGCGGCCGCTTCACCACCACCAGCCGCAGCAGGTATTCGGCGGTGAACAGGATCGTGAAGCCCCACTCGACCACGTACAGCCAGCTGGCGTGCTCGATGTGGAAACGCTGCACGCTGTCGAACATCACCACCAGCACGCTGGCGATGATGGCGTAGACCAGCAGCAGGTCGAAATTGCGCGACGGCCGGGTGTCGTGGCGATAGATGATCTCGAACCAGGTCCGGCGCCAGCCGGTGTCGGTGGCGGGGTTCAGCTGGGGGGCGCGCAGGGGGTGCATGGGCCGCATTGTGCCCCAGCCGGTGGAGGGGGAGAATGGACCCCCTTCCCGGACCCCTCGGACCCCTGACCGCCATGACCGCTGCTGCCCCCGATCCGCTCCTGTCCCTGTCGCATTACTACCTGCCGGTGTACAAGCCGCGCCAGGTGGTGCTCGAACGCGGCCAGGGCGCCCGCGTCTGGGACAACCAGGGCCGTGAGTTCATCGACCTGGCCGCCGGCATTGCCGTGTGCGGCCTGGGCCACAACGATCCGGACCTGAAGGCCGCGCTGATCGAGCAGGCCGGCAAGCTGTGGCACACCAGCAACGTGTTCTACAGCGAACCGCCGCTGCGCCTCGCCGAAGAGCTGGTCACCGCCTCGCGCTTCGCCGAGCGCGTGTTCCTGTGCAATTCCGGCGCCGAAGCCAACGAAGTGGCGATCAAACTGGTGCGCAAGTGGGCCTCCTCGCAGGGCCGTCCGGCTCACCAGCGCGTCATCGTGACCTTCCGTGGCAGCTTCCATGGCCGCACCCTGGCCGCAGTGACCGCCACCGCACAGCCGAAGTACCAGGAAGGCTACGAGCCGCTGCCCGGTGGCTTCCGCTATGTGGACTTCAACGATGAAGTGCAGCTGGAAACGGCGATGGCCGCCGGCGACGTCGCTGCGGTGATGCTGGAGCCGATCCAGGGCGAAGGCGGGGTGATGCCGGCCAAGCCGGGCTTCATGAAGCGCATCCGCGAGCTGTGCGACCAGCACAACGCGCTGATGGTGCTCGATGAGATCCAGGTCGGCATGGGCCGCACCGGTACCCTGTTCGCGCACTGGCAGGACGAGATCAAGCCAGACATCGTGACCCTGGCCAAGGCGCTGGGTGGCGGCTTCCCGATCGGCGCGATGCTGGCCGGCCCCAAGGTGGCCGAGACCATGCAGTTCGGTGCGCACGGCACCACCTTCGGCGGCAACCCGCTGGCGGCGGCGGTGGCGCGCGTGGCGCTGCGTAAATTGTCGTCGCCGGAGATCGCACGCAACGTGAGCCGCCAGTCGCAGGCGCTGCGCGATGGGCTGGGGAACATCAATGACGAGTTCAAGGTGTTCAGCCAGGTGCGCGGCCGCGGCCTGATGCTGGGCGCGGTGCTGGACAAGGATTTCGCCGGGCAGGCCGGGGCGATCCTGGACCACGCAGCCGAGCATGGGCTGCTGACGCTTCAGGCCGGACCGGATGTGCTGCGGTTCGTGCCGGCGTTGAACATCAGCGATGAAGAGATTGCCGAAGGCCTGAAGCGGTTGCGGGCTGCGGTGCAGTCGTTCGTCGCGTCGCGTTGAGGAAGGGCCGCTGACTGACGGTAGCCGACGAAGAGCAGCCGACTAACAGTCGGCTCTACACGTCGGCTCTACATGTCGGCTCTACACGTCGGTGTTCCCGTCCCGTTGGGGGGTAGAGCCGACTGTTAGTCGGCTGCCCTGCATCAGGCATTGATGCCGAAACGGTGCATGAGCTTGCCGAAACTACGGCTGTCGTTCGCGGTATCGGCTTGCAGCCCGGCCAGGCGCGCGCCGCGCACATTGACGAACAGGTCGTCGACGAACAGGGTGCGGGTGGGACGTGCATCGAGCCGTTCCACCGCTTTCAGGAACACCGCCGGGTCTGGCTTGCGCCCGCCCAGTTCGCCACTGCACAGGATGCGCCCTTCCAGCATCGGCGCCAGCGCAGGCAGGATGCGTGGAATGGTCTGCGCCATCAGTGCGCCGTTGTTGGTGAGGATGGCGATCGGCATCGCCTGCGCGATGCGCTGCACGCGCTCGACCACGCCGGTCTGCGGCGGTGAGGCGGCGATGCGCGCGTCCTGCCATTGGGCGAGACTGATGGCCACGCCGAGTGCATCACCCAGTTGCTGCAGGTAGCGCGTGCTGTCCAGCCCCAGATCGAACCGCTGTTCCAGTCCGCTGTCGAACAGTGCCGCGTGCACCTGCGCGGGCGTGCATCCGCAGGACTCGGCCAGGTGGCGCACACGCAGGTGCCGCGCGTAGTTGACCAGCACGCCATCGAAATCCAGCAGCAGGCAGTCCAGGGCAACCGGCATGTTCCACTCATGTGCGAAGCGACAGCCGACGTTACCGCACTGTCGGGGTTCGCTGCGACATCCCGTCGCACCACGCCCTTGGTGGAGCTGCCTAGAATTGCAGTGACTGAAGGATGGAGAACGCCGTGAAACTGTTTGTCCCCATGATCCTGGCAGGCTTGGCATTGGCGCCCGTCGCACAGGCACGCGTGTGTGCGGTCAGCATCGACAGCACCGACCAGATGAGCTTCAGCAGCAAGGAGATCAAGGTGGCCGGCGACTGCAGCCAGGTGAAGCTGACCCTGCGCCACACCGGCAAGCTGGCGGCCACGGCGATGGGGCACAACTGGGTGCTGACCCAGGCGGCGGACTACCAGCCGGTGGCGCTGTCGGGCATGCGGATGACGCTGGCCGACAGCTACCTGCCGAAGCAGGATCCGCGTGTGCTGGCACATACGGCGGTGATCGGCGGCGGGCAGAGCACCAGCGTGACGTTCCCTACCGCAGCATTGCGCAAGGGCGGCGACTACACCTTCTTCTGCTCGTTCCCCGGGCACTTCGCGATGATGAAAGGCAGGTTTGTGTTCGGCTGATGCCGAACACAATCCTCCGGGCTGCTCAGCCCTTGGCGACCTTGAACGCCTCGCGCGCCGCTTCAATCGTTGCGTCGATGATGCTGTCATCGTGCGCGCTGGACAGGAAGCCGGCCTCATACGCCGACGGCGCCAGGAACACTCCGCGCTCGAGCATCGCGTGGAAGAAGCGGTTGAACGCGGCGGTATCGCAGGCCGTGGCCTGGGCGTAGGTTTCCACCTTCTGGTCGGTGAAGAACAGCCCGAACATCGCGCCCACCTGGTTGGTGGTGACCGCTACACCCGCATCGGCCGCCGCAGCTTCCAGCCCGGCGCACAGGCGCGCGCTGGCCGCCGACAGGCGGTCGTGGAAGCCCTGTTCCTGCACCAGTTCCAGCATCGCCAGGCCCGCGGCCATGGCCACCGGATTGCCGCTCAGCGTGCCGGCCTGGTAGATCGGGCCGGCCGGAGCGATCTGCGACATCAGCTCGCGGCGGCCGCCGTAGGCACCCACCGGCATGCCGCCGCCGATGATCTTGCCGAAGGTGGTCAGGTCCGGGGTGATGCCGTAATGCGCCTGCGCGCCGCCCAGCGCCACGCGGAAGCCGGTCATCACTTCATCGAAGATCAGCACCGTGCCGTACTGCGTGCAAAGCGCGCGCAGGTGCTGCAGGTAGCCGTCGCGCGGCGGAATGCAGTTGGCGTTGCCCACCACCGGTTCGATGATAAGGCCGGCGATGTCCGCGCCCTGCTCGGCGAACAGCGCGGTGGCCGCCTCGAAATCGTTGTAGGGCAGGGTCAGGGTGAGTTCGCTCAGGCCGGCCGGCACGCCCGGCGAGGTCGGCACGCCCAGGGTCAGCATGCCGCTGCCGGCCTTGACCAGGAACGAGTCGCCGTGGCCGTGGTAGCAGCCTTCGAACTTCACGATGCGGCTGCGGCCGGTAGCGCCGCGCGCCAGCCGGATCGCCGACAGGGTGGCTTCGGTACCCGAATTGACCATGCGCACCATCTCGCACGAGGGCACCAGCCGGGTCAGCGTTTCAGCCATGGTCACTTCGGCTGCGCACGGCGCGCCGAACGACAGGCCGTTGTTGATCGCGTGCTTGACCGCCTGGCGCACCGCGCTGTGGTTGTGGCCGACGATCATCGGGCCCCACGAGCCCACGTAGTCGATGTAACGGTTGCCGTCGACGTCGTACAGGTGCGGGCCGTCGGCGCGCTCGACGAAGAACGGCTCGCCGCCCACCGACTTGAACGCGCGCACCGGCGAATTGACGCCGCCCGGAAGCAGTTCCTGGGCGCGGGTGAACAGGGCGTGGGACTGGTCGTGCTTCATGCGGAAGGGTCCTGGAAACAAGCAAGGTAGGCGTGCAGGGTGGCCACCGGGTCGTTGGCGGCGAAGACGCTGCTGACCACGGCCACCAGATCGGCGCCGGCGGCGATGATCGGGCCCACATTGTCCGGCGTCAGCCCCCCGATCGCCACCCGCGGCACCCCGCGTGCGGCGCTTTGCCGCAGCAGGTCCGGGTGGGCGCGGCTGCTGGTGACCTTGGTGGTGGTCGGGAAGAAGGCGCCAAAGGCCACGTAGCTGGCCCCGGCGGCCAGCGCCCGTTCGGCGTTGGCCAGCTGGTCATAGCAGGAGGCGCCGATGATGGCGGCCGGGCCGAGCAGGGCGCGCGCGGCGCCGATGTCGCCATCGGTGCCGCCCAGGTGCACGCCGGCCGCGCCGACCTCCAGGGCCAGGGCCGGGTCATCGTTGATGATCAGCGGCACGCCGTGTGCGGCGCACAGGTCCTGCAGGGCAAGCGCCTGCTCGCGGCGCAGCGCGTCGCTGGCGGTCTTGTTGCGGTACTGCAGCCAGGTTGGGCCGGCGGCCAGCAGTGGGGCCACGCGGGCCAGGAGGCGGGCGGTATCGGCCTCGTCGGGGGTGATCAGGTACACGCCGCGCGCGGGCGCGGCCGGGGAAGCAGGGAGCGTCATCGATGGCTACCGGTAGAACGGCGGGAGTGGGACAATGGCCTATGACCGTACTGCCCAACGCCTGATTATCCGATGACCGACGCCACCGCCACCACCTTCCGCACCTGGATGTGCGTTGTCTGCGGCTTCATCTACAGGGAAGTCGATGGCCTGCCCGAAGAGGGCATCGCCCCGGGTACCGCCTGGGAAGACGTGCCCGATACCTGGACGTGCCCCGATTGCGGCGTGACCAAGGACGATTTCGAAATGGTCGAGATTGATTGACCGGCAGCGTTAGCGGGTAGAGCCGACTGTCAGTCGGCTGCAGCGCGCAGCGCTGCTGCGTTTTGCCCCGCCAAGAGCAGCCGACTGACAGTCGGCTCTACCCGGCGGGCGTCCCATGTTCAATGCAGGCGCGGTACCCGGCCACCCATTTCCACCAGCTTCTCGCGCACCCACTGCGCATCATTGGCCTGGCCGTTGCGCTGCAGGTACAGCGCCAGGTCCTGGCGTGCGCCGGCCTGGTAATCCAGCTGCAGGTAGGCCAGGCCGCGGTCACGCAGGGCATCGTCCTGTTCCGGGGCCAGCTTCAGCAGGCGGTCGGCACTGCGCGCGGCGCGGTCCCACTCGCTGCGCTCCACATATACGCCGTGCAGGTTGCGCAGCATCCGCATCAGGATCGCCCGCGCCGGGGCCGCATCCAGGATCTGCGCCAGCACGCTGTCATCGGGCACTTCGCCGCCCAGGTGCGAGCGCGCGCGTTCGCGCAGCTCCTCCACGTCCAGCGGCCGCCCGCCGTTGAACGGGTCCATCACCAGCATCCCGTCGTCCACCGGCAGCCGCACCAGGAAATGGCCGGGGAAGGACACGCCGTCCAACGGGATGCCCAGCCGCCGGGCCACTTCCATCTGCACCATGGCCAGGGAGATCGGGTTGCCCAGCCGGCGTTCGAACACCTGGTTGAGGTAGCTGTTTCGGGGGTCGTAATACTCGCCATGGTCACCGCCATAGCCCAGTTCATCGAACAGGTGGCGATTGACCGCCGCGATCTTGAGCGGCCAATGCTCGATCGTGTCCACCTCGGTGCGCAGGTGGTCGGCGTGGCTCTGCACCAGCGCGTCATAGACCTGCGGGTCCAGGTCGGGGTATTCGTCGCGGGCGATCAGCAGCGCCGTGGGCAACAGCGGCAGCGCCTCGTCGTCCAGTTCGGCCAGGGAGTCCCACGCCGGCAATGTCATTGGCGCCTGCATGGACACAGACTGGCGACAAACGCGGCCCGATTCAAGCGGGATCGCGTGAAAACTCCGGGACTGGCGGGGCGTGCCCGCCAGCCCGGTTCAGGGCTTGTCGGCGATACCCGGCCCGAAGGTCAGTACCGCGCCATCCTGCAGGCCCAGCTTCTCGGCCTGGCCGGCGTTGAGTTCCAGCACGTAACGGGCCGGGCCGCTGCTGGGGTAGGGCGGGCAGCGGTCGCCGGCCGAACACGGCGGTACATCGCGCTGCTGGCTCACCAGGCGGCGCTGTTCATCGAAATACAGGATGTCCAGCGCGATCTTGGTGTTTTTCATCCAGTACGCCTGCAGCTCCTGGCGGTCGTGCACGAACAGCATGCCGTGGTCGGCGGGCATCTCGTCGCGGAACATCAGGCCGCGCGTGCGGCTTTCATCGTTGGTGGCCAGTTCCACCTGGTAGCGGGCCCCGCCCAGTTCCACCCAATGGCTGGCACCGGCGCTGGCACAGCCGGACAACGTGAGCAGCATCAGCAGCGGCAGCAGCAGGCGCATGAAGGGCATGGGCGATCCTCGCAGAAGAGCCGGCACGGGCGTGCCGACGGTGGATATCAGAACACCATCGGCGGTTCACCGCCAACAATGACCACATCGGCCGGGCGGCGCGCGAACAGGCCCACGGCGACCACGCCGGGCAGCTGGTTGAGCTCGCGCTCCAGCGCCACCGGGTCGGTGATCTGCAGGTGGTGGATGTCCAGGATCTGGTTGCCATTGTCGGTCACCACGCCTTCGCGCCAGGCCGGCTGGCCGCCGGTCATGTCCATGATGCGGCGGGCGATCAGGCTGCGCGCCATCGGGATCACCTCCACCGGGAGCGGGAATCTGCCCAGCACCGGCACCTGCTTGCTCGGGTCGATGATGCACACGAAGCGCTCGCTGGCCTCGGCAATGATCTTCTCGCGGGTCAGCGCGGCGCCACCGCCCTTGATCAGGCACTTGTTGCCGTCGCACTCGTCGGCGCCGTCCACGTACAGCGACAGGCCGCCGGTGTGGTTGAGTTCCAGCACCTCGATGCCGTGCTGCTTCAGGCGCGCGGTGCTCTGCTCGGAGCTGGATACGGTGCCCTTGATGCGGTGCTGGATGCGGGCCAGGCCGTCGATGAAGTAGGCAACGGTGGAGCCGGTGCCGACCCCGACGATCATGCCGTCTTCGACGTATTCGAGGGCTTTTTCTGCGGCGAGGCGTTTGGCTTCGGACATGGCGGGAAACTCGTGAAGGAAAAGGTCAGTGTTTTTCGAGCGACAGCAGCAGCTTCCACTGCGCGGCGGTCACCGGCAGGATCGACAGGCGGTTGCCGCGCGCGATCAGGGGGAACCCTTCGCCCAGCGCGTCGGCGTGCAGCTTGATCTCGTCCAGCGAAATGGTGTCGCGCAGCTTGCGCTCGAAGGCCACGTCCACCAGCAGCCAGCGTGGCGTTTCGCGGGTGGCCTTGGGATCGTAATAGTCCGATTTCGGATCGAACTGGGTGTCGTCCGGATACGCCTCGGTGGCGACCGTGGCGATTCCCACGATGCCCGGCACCTTGGTGTTGGAGTGGTAGAACAGGATGCCGTCGCCGACCTTCATGCCATCGCGCATGAAGTTGCGCGCCTGGTAGTTGCGCACGCCGTTCCAGGGTTCCTGGCCCACGCGCTTGAGGTCGTCGATGGAAAAGGCGTCCGGTTCGGACTTCATCAGCCAGTAGCGCTTGCGTGCGGTCATGCGTCGTTCTATCGGGGAAGGTACGTGGTGGTGTCGGTACAGATCGCATCCACGCCGACGTCCCACGGCTGCACGGGCAGCTCATCGACCTGCTGCACCGAAAAACCGACGCCGGCCAGCCACGGCGGGGCCGGGCGCTGGTTGCGGAATGCGAAGCTGCGATCATACCAGCCGCCTCCCATGCCCAGCCGCCGGCACTGCGCGTCGAAGCCCACCAGCGGGGCGACCACCAGCGTCATCTGGTCCGGCGCGAGGGTGTCGCCTACGGCGATGTCGGGTTCTGGAATGCCGAAGCGGTTGCTGGTCAGCGGCTGGCCCGGGCGCCACGGCGCGAAGCGCAGCGTGTCGCCGGCCAGCACGGGCAGGCAGTAGACGGCGGTGTCGGGCAGGCGCATCTGCCAGCGGTGCAGCGCGATTTCGCCATCCAGTGCCCAGTACCCGGCCACGAAGCCGTGGGTGGGCGCGAAGGGCAATGCAAGCAGGGCATCGGCAAGCAGTTCGGCGGCGTCCAGCCGCTGCGCGGCGGGAATGTCTCGGCGGCGTTGGCGCAGCTGCTGGCGCAGTGCGGAGCGCGGGTCGGTCATGCCTGGGTCCGTTGGGGCCGGATAAAACAAGAGCGACGTTCCAGTGGAACGTCGCTCTTGCAGGAATACTGCATTCTCCGCGGTGACGATGCGTGCGAAACGACCTTGAACCCGGGGTTCAAGTGGGTACGCTGGGCCTCCATTGGGCTTCCCGCTACAAGGCGGACCTGCACTCCCGGCGACGTCGCGCACCCGTGGTCGTAATTAAGGGACAAGGCGAATGTTTGCACACGCCGTCGTTCACAGCAGAGAACGCATGGCCATTATAGCCAACCGGACCGGATCGGATACCCCGTTCGTCGGTCCAATTACGTGCCAATTCAGAACAATGAAAAACGCGTGCAGTTCAGCCCGCGTCGAGGGCCCGGTCCAACCGCCTGTTCAGATCGGCCAGCGTCTGCTGCAGGGCGACCCCTTGGCGCGCATGGTCGTCGCGCAGCTGCTGCAGTTCATGCGCCAGGTTCAGCGCGGCCAGCACCGCGACGCGGTCCACGGCGGCCATGCGGTTGCTGCCGCGGATCTCGCGCATCTTGGCGTCCAGCAGGCGCGCGGCGGCGGTGAGGCTTTCGCGCTCTTCGGCGCCCACGCCCACGGTGTATTCGCGGTCCAGGATGCGGACACTGACCGGTTCGGTCTGGCTCATGTGTGCTGCTCCAGGCTTTTGAGCCGGGTGATCATCGCTTCCACCCGCGAGCGCGCCTGCTCGTTCTTGGCCAGCAGCTGCGAGCGCTCATTGACCAGCTGTTCCTGCTGATGGCGCAGGCTGCGGTTTTCCTCGGCCAGGCGCTGGTTGCGGTCCAGCAACGCCTCCACCCGGGCGGCAAAGGCCTGCAATTGGGCGATGGCATCGGCGGGTTCCATGTCCGGCACGATAGGCAAGCGGGGTGGAGCCGGTCAAGCTAATAATGACAAGGGGCGGATTGATACACTGTGGCGCTGCCAACCCAGGGTTGCCGGCGGCGCCGCCGACCCACCAGATCGAGCCCCAAGATGACCGAACTTCCGAGTGTCAACGACGTAAACCAGGCCAGCCAGGCGGCCGGCCTGGGCGCTACTGCCGCGGAGCTCCACGGAGGCCTGTGCGGCTGGCTGGCGGCCGGCGGCGCGCCGGTGCCCGAATGGCCGGCCCGTGTGCTGGCCGACGACAACCTGCCCACCCCGACCGCAGGCGATGCGCTGGACCGGCTGCTGGGCGCCAGCGTGGCGCAGCTGGAGGACCGCGATTTCGCCTTCGAGCTGCTGCTCAGCGACAGCGATGACACCGCCGCGCAGGCCGATGCGCTGTTCACCTGGGCGCGTGCGTTCCTGGGCGGCTTCGGCCTCGGTGCGGGCCAGCAGCGTCCCACCCTGTCCGAAGAAGGCGAAGAGGCGCTCAACGACCTGGCCAAGCTGGCCCAGGCCTCGAGCGAGGATTTTGAAAGCGGCAACGATGACGACGAGGACGCGCTCGCCGAAATCGAAGAGTTCATCCGCGTGGCGGTGCTGATCCTGCACGGTGACTGCGTGATGGCCGTGCGCCACCGGCAGCGCCTGAACTGAGATGGATATCCGCGAGTTGACCGGCATCACCGCGGCCGAATACGCGGGGCGCCGCCAGGCGCTGATGGAAATGGCGGGCGATGACGCCATCCTGGTGCTGCCGGCCGCGTCGGAGCGGGTGCGCAGCCTGGATACGCACTATCCGTTCCGGCAGGATTCGGACTTCTGGTACCTGAGCGGCTTCCCGGAGCCGGATGCGGTGCTGGTGCTGATTCCTGGCCGCCGCCACGGCGAAGTGATCCTGTTCTGCCGCGAGCGCGACGCCGACCGCGAAGCCTGGGATGGCGCACGCGCCGGACAGGAAGGCGCGGTGGCGCAGTACGGCATGGACGATGCGTACCCGATCGACGATCTGGACGACATCCTGCCGGGCCTGCTGGAAGGGCGCTCGCGGGTGTACTACCACTTCGGGCGCGACGCCGAGTTCGACCTGAAGCTGATCGGCTGGGTCAACCGGGTGCGTTCGCAGGTGCGGCATGGCGCGCAGCCGCCGCATGAATTCCTGGAACTGGGCCACCTGCTGCACGAGCAGCGGTTGTTCAAGTCGAGCGCGGAAATCGCCCTGATGCAGCGCGCGGCCGACATCACGGTGCAGGCGCACCGGATGGCGATGCGCGCGGCGCGGCCGGGCATCCACGAGTACGAGCTGCAGGCGGACCTGGAGCGCGAGTTCCGCGCCAATGATGCGTGGGCAGCCTACGGCAGCATCGTGGGTACCGGCGCCAACGGCTGCATCCTGCATTACCGCGCCAACAACGCGCGCAGCCGCGATGGCGAGCTGGTGCTGATCGATGCGGGCGCCGAGTACCGCGGCTACGCCAGTGACATCACGCGCACGTTCCCCGTAAATGGTCGCTTCACGGCCGAACAGCGCGCGCTGCACGATCTGGTCGGCGCGGCGCAGGCGGCAGCACTCGCGCAGGCCAAGCCGGGCGTGCCCTACGAGGCGGGCCACCTGGCGGCGGTACAGACGCTCACCGAAGGCCTGCTGCGGCTGGGCCTGCTCACCGGCACGCTGGAAGAAAACATCGCCGACGGCCATTACCAGCGTTTCTACCGGCACAAGACCGGGCACTGGCTGGGCCTGGACGTGCACGACGTGGGCGACTACCGCCTCGCCGGCGATTCGCGGCTGCTGGAACCGGGCATGGTGTTCACCATCGAACCGGGCCTGTACATCAGCGCCGACGACCGCAGCGTGGAAGCGCGCTGGCGCGGCATCGGCATTCGTACCGAGGATGACGTGGTGATCACCGACAGCGGGCATCACGTGCTGACAGCTGGGTTGGCGCGAAGTGCTGATGAGATTGAGCAGGAAATGAACGCTGCTGGCTGATTCGAGTCCAAGGCAAGAGCAGCGTTTCGGTTGCGACGTGCTGGGGAGGCCGACGGGCAGCCCCTTACGGGACACGCCGTAAACCCATCCTTGGGGGCTTGGCAAAAACATCCATGTTTTTGACAGTCCCTACAGGGGCTGCCCGCCGGCCTCCCCCGACAGATGGCAGCGTGCGGATGGCAAGAGCAGACACGCATGGCGTGCCCCTACGCGGCGGGTGCGCCAATGGGGTTGAGGCCGGTTATGCGGCGGGTACGTGAATGGAGCTGGGGGCGGTAGCGTCGGTTCCCAAACGACGGCACGGAACACCACCTCGTCCGTTGACGCATGAAAACGATCGGCACTGCCGTTGATCTTCCCGTGGCCCCCAACACACCGCCGGCCCAGCTCAGGCCACGCGATGCGCACCGGCTGTTCGCCAAAATGCATGAAGCAGCCGGGCAACAGCCCGGCTGCATGGGCAAGCGTCGATCAACGTTACGCCTTGGCAAACTCCGGCCGGGTCAGGTTGTCCGCATCGCCGTCGGTGCACAGCACTTCATCTTCAACGCGGATGCCACCGTAAGGCCTGAAGAAATCCACGCGAGCCCAGTCGATGCTGTCGCCGTGGCCGCGCTGCTTCACTTCGTCCAGCAGCATGTCGATGAAGTACACGCCCGGTTCGATGGTGACCACCATGCCCGGTTCCAATGCTCGGGTCAGGCGCAGGTACGGGTGGCCTTCCGGGCGCTCGACGCGGCCGCCGCGGTCGCTTGCCGCGAAGCCGGCCACGTCGTGGACCTGCAGGCCGATCAGGTGGCCCAGGCCGTGCGGGAAGAAGGCCGCGCTGACGCCGGTGGCCAGCGCCGCCTCCGGCGAGACCTTCAGCACCCCGAAGTCCTTCAGGATGCCCATGAGCGACAGATGCGCATCGATGTGCAGCTGCTTGTAATCCACGCCCGCCCGCACGCCGGCACCCATTTTCTGCTGGGCCGCATCGACCGCATCGATCATCGCCTGGAACTCGTCGTGGCCGGCGGCCGCATACGTGCGCGTGATATCGCTGGCGTAGCCGTACGCGCTGGCGCCGGCGTCGATCAGGAAGCTGCGCAGCGGCTGCGGCGCGCTGCGGCCCAGGTCGGTGTAATGCAGCACCGCGGCGTGTTCGTTCAGCCCGATGATGTTGCCGTAGGGCAGTTCGTTCGCATCCTGGCCGACCGCGCGGCAGTAAGCCATGTGAATCTCGAACTCGCTGGCACCGGCGCGGAACGCCGCCTCGGCCGCGCGGTGGCCGCGCACGCCCAGCTGCTGGGCCTGGCGCATCAGCGCGATTTCATACGCCGTCTTGTACGCCCGGTGCCAGTCCAGGTAGTGGATCACCGGCTCGGGGTTGTTCGGGGTGAACGCGCCCAGCGCGCTCTGCGGCTCGCCCAGGATCGCGCAGCGCGCCGCATCGCGTGGCAGCAGCGCCAGCGCCTCGTCCGGCGTGCGGATGATCTCGATGTCGAAGTGTTCCACCCACCAGCCGTTCGGCGCATCAGGCACCACGTGCCAGTAATCGAACGGCTGGTGGAAGATCACCTTCGGGCGCTGGCCCGGCGTGTATACCACCCAGCTGTTGGGCACCTTGGTCAGCGGCAGCCAGGCCTTGAAGTTCGGGTTCACCGCGTACGGGTAATCGCGGTCATCGAAGGCCTGGTAGTGCAGCGTGCCACTGGGAATCACCAGGTGGTCGAAGCCGCCCCGCGCCAGCGCCTCGTCGGCGCGTTGGCACAGCACGCGGACATGATGGGAATACAGGGCGGCGAGGTCGGGCTGGTTCATCGCGGAAGCTCACAGGGCAGTGCGGAATGCAGCCCCTGATTCTGCCGCAATCAGCCCGTCCGCGCTGTGCCGGAACCGGCACTCACACCGCCGAAGATTCCTCGGCGATCCAGGCGCGCAGCTGGTCGCGGTGCTCGCGGCTCAGCGTGAGGAAGCGGAAGCCCGCCCAGGACTGGCCCGGCGCATTGCTCTGTTCGATCCACAGCAGGTGCGCCCCCACGTCCACCTGCACCGGTTGGCCGTTCGGCCCCTGGATGGCGAAGCGGAACTGGTAGTTGCCGTCCGGCGTCAATGGCACCGAACAGATCATCAGCATGCCGGTTTCGGACACATTGCCCAGCCGGCCGATCACCGCCTCGGCCATCGTGTCGGTCACCGGCACCTGCTCGGCCACCTGGCGGCGGGGCGCGCGGCGGGTGTCGTCGTTCATTCGTCAGTCTCTGCAGTGGCCGGGGTGCCGGCCAGCGAGCGCAGGGTGCGCAGCGTGGCCTGCCAGGCGCGGTCGATCAGGCGGCTCTTGCCCTCGCTGACCAGGCGCGCCTGCCCGTGCACCATCAGCCGGGCCAGGCTGTCCAGCGAATGCTCGGCCACCTTCTGCCCGCGCGGATTGACGAACAGCGCGTTGTCGGTGATCAGGCTGTACCAGGACAGCCGCTGGCGGCGCATGTCGCCCTGCTGGTTGGTGGTGAATTCGAACCAGGTGCCGAACGGCAGCGTGCGCAGCTGGCGGTAACAGTCTTCCTCGGCAGGGCTGCGCGCCAGCGGCGCCTCGCGCCGGGCTTCGGTGCCTTCGGCCTGCTCCCCCAGCCGGGTGCGCGCACGGATGCGCGCGGTCAGTTCGGTGCGTGAGCTGCTGTCGTCTTCACCGCCCGGGGTGGACAGCCGTCGCGCGATCGCCGCCGCTTCGTCCTGGTGGTAGCCGACCTGCAGCAGTGCCGCTTCGACCTGCTCGCCTAGCTGGGTATCACTCCCGGCGCTGCCGGGTGGTTGGCAGGTGACCTCGGCGATGCGTGCGGTTTCCTGCTCGCGCGCCTGCCATTGCTCGGAGCCTTCGCCGCTGCGCAGCAGGGTCAGGGTCAGCACATCCGACCAGGCCTGCTTCAGCAGCGACTGCACGAACCGCGGCGGCGCGGTCTGCGCGCACAGCTGTTCGATGCTGGCGCCGGCCTGCTGCTTGGCCGATTCCAGCCGTTCCTTGCCGCGCGCCGCTTCCACGTGGCGGCGCTCGGCCAGCTCGGCCTTGTGCGCCAGGGCCCGGAAGTGCTGCTGGATCTCGTCGTTGGCCGCTTCGAAGACCGCCGCATCGCCCTCGTAGTCGGTGACCACCTTGTCGACGGCGCGGTCCAGCTTCTGCACCAGCTGCGGATCGACATCCTCCTCGCCCAGCCAGTTGGCGCCGGCTTCGGCCACCGCGTTGAGCAGCTCGCGGGCCGGGTGCTGGTCGCGCACGAAGAAGGCCGGGTCGGACAGCGCCGCGCGCGCCACCGGTACCTGCAGGCGGGTGAGCAGGTCCACGGCGGCCGCGTCGGGGCGGACCTCGCGGTGGATCTGCCCGTACAGCATGTCCAGCAGGTCGAAGGTGTCGGTGTCCTTGACCGTCAGCGCGGCCTGCGGGCCGTGGTCGGCGCGCATCTGGGCGAGCAGGGCGTTGTGCAGGTCGGCCATGGTGCGGCGCACGCCGGCCGACTGCGCCTGCAGCTTGGCCAATGTGGCGTGCAGGTTGCCGCTGGAGATCGCGACCGGTTCCGGGCGCTCACCTGCCCCCGCGGCTTCCGGATGCGACGCCCCGGTTGCGGCCTGTGCTCCCTCCACGCCACCGGTGTCAGGGCCGGCGGCGGTACCGGGCTGGCCCGGCGTCAATGGAATGCCATGGCCGAGACCCGCCGGGCCCTGGGTATGCCGGGCGGCGTCCAGCAGGTGGTGCAGGGCCGACAACGCCGGGGCGTTCATGTCCACCGGGGCGACATCCGCGGGCGCTGCAGCGGCCACGGCCGGCGCCGGCGGCGCCATCTGGCCGATCACCTCGCTGGTCATCGCCGCCCAGCTGCCGCTGCTGGCAGAAACGCTCCAGCCGGTGAGCGGGCGTCCGCCCGCCCCGCCGGGTTCGCGCGGGGGCGCCGCGCCGGTCCCGCGCTCGGGGCCGGTGACGATCCGCCGCGTGGTGGCCGAGCGCGCCAGGTACGGGGTGTAGACCAGCCCTGGCAGCACGCCCTCATGGGTCAGCAGCACGTTGGCGCGTTCCAGCAGCTCGCCCAGGCGTTCCAGCAGCTGGCGGTCGAACACGCGGAACAGCGCCAGCTGGGTTTCCAGGCCCAGCGCGAATTCCTCGCCCAGCTCACGGGTGATCCGGCACAGCACGTAGGGCCCGAACGGCAGGTCCTCGGCGTCGAACGCCGGGCCGGCGGCGAGCACGCCGAAGCGCTGCCCCAGCAGCTGCAGCGCACTGGCCGAGCGCTGCGCCTCGCGCCGGGTGATGTCGGCCAGCACGATGTCGCGGTCGATATCGGTGTCGGTGACCAGGGTCAGCGTGGTGGCCGCCACCGGCGCGCTCGGGGCGGGCACGTGCCGCACCCGCGGTTCGCGCAGGTTGGCCAGGGCCGTGGCCAGCGCGTCCAGGAAGCGCGGCGCGAACTGCGCGTTGACGTCGTGCAGGCGCCGGGCCTGGGCGTAGATGTCGGCCTGGATCTGGCTGTTGCGGGCGCGTTCGGCGTCGCGGAACAGCTCGCGCTCCAGCTCCACGATGGTCAGCTTGAGCGGGGTGCTCAGGGTCTGCACGGCCAGCGCGTGCAGCGCCGCCAGCAGGCGGCGCACGCGTGGCGGTGCATTGACCCCGGCGAACCGGGTCGGATCGGATGACGATGAAGGTGCGGACGCAGACATCCGTTGTAGGTTCCGGCTCCCCTGAGAGCACAGAATCTAACGTTTTCCCGGGGTCCCCGCCAGAAGGGATCTCCCGACATCCTCAGCCCAGGAACAACTCCACCACGTCGTTGGTGAAACGCCGGCCCAGCTCGGTCGGCTGCACATGGTCGCCCTGCACCGTCATCCAGCCGTTGGCGAGGGCGGTCTGCAGCGGCGCGGCGATGCTCGCCCGGTCCAGCCCGGTGCGCGACTCGAAGTCCTTGAACCGGAAGCCCTCGTGCAGCCGCAGCAGGTTGAGCATGTATTCGAACGGCAGGCGGTCGGCGCCGATCACCTCGTCGCCGCCGATCGACGCGGCCGTGCCGGCAGTGTCCATGAACGTCTGCGGGTGCTTGTGCTTCCAGCGACGCAGCACGTGCTGCCCGGCGCCGGAGCTGATCTTGCCGTGGGCGCCGGCACCGATGCCCAGGTAATCGCCGAAGCGCCAGTAGTTCAGGTTGTGCTGGCTCTGCCGCCCGGGGCGCGCGTACGCGCTCACTTCGTACTGGGCATAGCCGGCCTCGGCCAGCAGGCGCTGGCAGTGCTCCTGCATGTCCCAGGCCGAATCATCGTCGGGAATGCCCTGCGGCGGCCGCGCGAAGAACACCGTGTTCGGCTCCAGGGTGAGCTGGTAGTGCGACAGGTGGGTGGGCTGCAGCGCGAACGCGCGTTCCAGGTCGTGCTCGGCCTGGGCCAGGGTCTGCTGCGGCAGCGCGTACATCAGGTCGATGTTGAAGTTGTCGTAGCCGGCATCCTGGGCCAGCTTCACCGCGCGCTCGGCTTCGCCGCTGTCGTGGATGCGGCCCAGCCGCTGCAGCGCCTCATCGTTGAAGGTCTGGATGCCGAAGCTGATCCGGTTCACCCCGGCCGCGCGGTAGCGGTCGAAGCGCCCGTGCTCGGCCGTGCCCGGGTTGGTTTCCAGGGTCACCTCCAGGTTCGGGGCGAAGCGCAGCCGTGCCGAAGCTGCCTGCAGGAAGCGGTCGATCTCCTCCGGCGGGAACAGGCTGGGCGTGCCGCCGCCGAAGAACACGCTGTTCACCACCCGGCCCCAGACCAGCGGCAGGTCCTGGTCGAGGTCGCGGATCAGCGCGTCGATGTAGGACTCGAACGGCAGTTCGCCCTTGGCCTGGTGCGAGTTGAAATCGCAATACGGGCACTTGCGCACGCACCACGGCAGGTGCACGTACAGCGACAGCGGCGGCGGTACCAGCGACACCGCGTGGTCGTGGTCGCAGTTCCCGCCCGGCAAACAATCGTGGTCTGACATGGTGCCCATCATTTCAGATCAACGCCGACAGCTTCTGCTTCAACACCTGCAATGCCTTGCCGCGGTGGCTCATCGCGTTCTTTACATCCGGTGCCATTTCCGCGGCGGTCTGGCCCAGCACCGTGTCCAGGAACAGCGGGTTGTAGCCGAAGCCGTGGCTGCCGCGCAGTTCGTCCAGGATCTCGCCTTCCCAGCTGCCTTCGCAGATCAGCGGCTGCGGGTCGTTGGCGTGGCGCAGCAGCACGATCACCGCGTAGAAGCGCGCGGTGCGGCGCTCGGCCGGTACATCGCGCATGGCGTCCAGCAGCTTGGCGTTGTTGGCCGCGTCATCGGTCGGGCTGCCGGCATAACGCGCGCTGTAGAGACCGGGCGCGCCGTCCAGCGCATCCACGATCAGGCCCGAATCGTCGGCCAGCGCCGGCAGGCCGGTGCTGGCGCAGGCATGGCGGGCCTTGATCAATGCGTTCTCGACGAAGGTCAGGCCGGTTTCCGGCACATCGCTCACGCCCAGCGCGCCCTGCGCGACGATTTCCAGCGGCAGGCCGGCCAGCATGGCCTGCAGTTCCTTCAGCTTGCCGGCGTTGCCGCTGGCCAGTACCAGTTTCATTGCTTGGGCTCCAGCAGGTCCCACGTGTTGCCGTACAGGTCGCGGAACACCGCAACCGTGGCGTAGGGCTCCTCGCGCGGGGCTTCGAGGAATTCCACGCCGCGCGCGGTCATCGCGGCATGGTCGCGGTAAAAATCGTCGGTGTTGAGGAAGAATCCGACCCGGCCACCGGTCTGGTTGCCGACCCGGCTCTGCTGCTCTTCATTGCTGGCGCGGGCCAGCAGCAGCGCCGCCGCGGCGCCGTCGGTAGGACCGACCACCACCCAGCGCTTGCTGCCCTGGTCGATGTCATCGATTAGATGGAAGCCGAGCTTGCCGGTGTACCAGGCGATTGCCTCGTCGTAATCGGCCACCACCAGGGTGACCAGGGCGAGGCGCCGGCTCACGGCTGCGCCAGTGCGGCCTGCTGGGCCGCGAACAGGTCGGTGATGCCCTTTTCGGCCAAAGCCAGCAGCGCGTCCAGCTCATCGCGGCGGAACGCGTGGCCTTCGGCGGTGCCCTGCAGCTCGATGAAGCCGCCGCCGTCGTTCATCACCACGTTCATGTCGGTGTCGCAGTCGCTGTCTTCGGCGTAGTCCAGGTCCAGCACCGGGGTGCCGCGGTAGATGCCGACCGACACCGCAGCCACGGCGCCGAAGATCGGGTTGCGCTTGATGTCGCCGCGCTTGATCAGGAAGTTCACCGCATCCACCAGCGCCACGTAGGCACCGGTGATGGCGGCGGTGCGGGTGCCGCCATCGGCCTGCAGCACGTCGCAGTCCAGGGTGATGGTGCGTTCGCCCAGTGCGCTCCGATCAATGCAGGCGCGCAGGGTGCGGCCGATCAGGCGCTGGATTTCCAGGGTGCGGCCGCCCTGCTTGCCGCGCGCCGCTTCGCGGTCGTTGCGGGTGTGGGTGGAGCGCGGCAGCATGCCGTATTCGGCCGTGACCCAGCCTTCGCCCTTGCCGCGCAGGAAGCCCGGCACGCGGTTTTCCACGCTGGCGGTGCACAGCACGCGGGTTTCACCGAAGCTGACCAGCACCGAGCCTTCGGCATGGCGGGTGAAGCCGCGTTCGATGCGCACTTCGCGCAACTGGTCGGCCTGGCGGCCGCTGGGACGGGGATCGGACATGGATGGCTTCCGGTAAGACGAGGGATGCGGGACCGCGCCCGGACCGGGGACCGGCAGGCGAGGAGGCTCCAAAGGAACCGCTAGGGTACCATTTGCACTTTGAGAGCACCGGAAACCCGCATGATTCGAAGCATGACCGCCTATGCCGGCGGCGAGCGCGCCACACCCTGGGGCACGCTGGCCTGTGAGCTGCGCTCGGTCAACCACCGGTTCCTGGAGGTGGGCGTGCGCCTGCCCGAGGAGCTGCGTGCGCTTGAACCGCAACTGCGGGAGCGTGTCGCCAACCGCTGCAGCCGCGGCAAGATCGATCTGGTCATGCGCCTGCGCGCGCCGGAGGTCACCGGGGCATTGGTGGTCAACGATGCGCTGCTGGCCCAGCTCGGCGAGCTGGCCTCGCGGCTGGCGCCGGGCTTCCCCAGCCTGCAGGTGAGCTTCACCGAGCTGCTGCAGGTGCCGGGCGTGATGCAGGGCGAGGCCGTCGATGCCGCCGCGCTGCAGGCCGAGGCGCTGGCCCTGCTCGACGAGAGCCTGGATGGGTTCGTTGCCGCGCGCGAGCGTGAAGGCGACAAGCTGGCCACGGCGATCCAGGAGCGCGTCGATGGCGTGGAGCGCATCGCCGCGGAGGTCACCACCCTGATTCCGCTGATCCGCGATGGACAGCGCGCCAAGCTGTCGGCCCGGCTGGCCGACCTGCCGCACCCGGTCGATCCTGGCCGCGCCGAGCAGGAACTGGTGCTGTGGCTGCAGAAGCTGGACGTGGACGAGGAGCTGGACCGCCTGCGCAGCCACATCGTGGAGATCCGACGCGTGCTCAAGCAGCGCGAGCCGGTCGGCCGCCGCCTGGACTTCCTGCTGCAGGAGTTCAACCGCGAAGCCAACACGCTTGGCTCCAAGTCGGTGGACAGCCGCACCTCCAATGCCGCCGTCGAGCTGAAGGTGCTGATCGACCAGATCCGCGAACAGGTGCAGAACATCGAATGAGCAGCCAGCCCCTCCAGAGCCCGGAACCGGCCCGCGGCACGCTGTACATCGTGGCCGCCCCGTCCGGGGCCGGTAAAAGCAGCATCGTCAACGCCACCCTGGCGCGCGACCCGCAGATCGCACTGTCGATCTCGTTCACCTCCCGTGCGATGCGCCCGGGCGAAGTGAACGGCGAGCACTATCACTTTGTCAGTGCGCCCGAATTCGAGCGGATGATCGCCGCCGGCGACTTCTTCGAACACGCCTGGGTGCATGGGGACTGGAAGGGTACCGCCCGCCAGTCGGTCGAGCCGCAGTTGTCGGCCGGCCAGGACGTGCTGCTGGAGATCGACTGGCAGGGCGCCCAGCAGGTCCGCCAGCTGGTCCCCGGCACGGTCACGGTGTTCATCCTGCCGCCGTCGAAACAGGCCCTGCAGGACCGCATGCGCAAGCGTGGGCAGGACAGCGAGGCGGTGATCGCCCAGCGCCTGGCCGCCGCCCGCGAGGAAATGCTGCATTTCAACGACTTCGACTACGTCATCGTCAACGAAGTGTTCGAGACCGCCGTGGACGAGCTGTGCGCCATCTTCACCGCCAGCCGCCTGCGCCGGGAGTCCCAGAAGGTCCGCCACGCGGGCCTGATCCAGGCCCTGCTGACCCAGGATGCAACGGCAACTGACTGATTCACAAGGGGCGGGTAGCCGGTCGGCTTGATTTTGTCCAGCCCTGGCCGGTACAATCCGTCCCCTTTCCCTCATTCGATGAGCAGCCCCTGCCGGCTGCCGGGAGCCCGCATGGCCCGCATCACCGTAGAAGATTGCCTGGAAGTCGTCGATAACCGTTTCGAGCTGGTCATGATGGCGTCCAAGCGCGCCCGTCAGCTGGCCAACGGTGTCCAGGCCACCCTGGACAACAGCGAAACCGAAGACAAGCCGACCGTGCTGGCGCTGCGCGAAATTGCCGCCCGCAAGATCGACAACGCCCTGATCGACGAAGTCGAGAAGGCCGAGCGCGAGCGTGCCGAGCGTGAAGCACTGGAATGGGCCGCTGCCGAAGTCGTCGCCGACGAAGACATGTCCAAGAACGACGACTGATCCCATCCGATCATCCGTTGTTGCAACAGACAGCCCGCCATGTGCGGGCTGTCTGCTTTTGAGCGATGCGTCACGACCAACGGTCGTGACCCACCGCGCTCACGCAATAGTTTGCCGTTATCCCGTCGCTGGAATAGTCTTCCAGCCATGAACCCAGGCCCCTCTGCCAAGGTCGCCACGTCTCCCGGCGCGGCCGTACCCGACTATGTCCTCCAGCTTGAACGCGCAGCCCATTACCTGCCGCCCGAGCAGCTGCCGCTGCTGCGTCGCGCCTGGGAGGTAGGGGCCTCCGCGCATGCCGGGCAGACCCGCAAATCGGGCGAGCCGTACATCACCCATCCGGTGGCGGTGGCGCAGGTACTGGCCGAGCTGGGCCTGGACGTGGAAGCGCTGATCGCCGCGATCCTGCACGACACCATCGAAGACACCCCGCTGACCCGCGAAGAACTGGCCGCCGAATTCGGCGAAGCCGTGGCCGAGCTGGTCGATGGGGTGACCAAGCTGGACAAGCTGAAGTTCCGCGACCGCCAGGAAGCGGCCGCCGAAAGCTTCCGCAAGATGCTGCTGGCGATGTCGCGCGACCTGCGCGTGATCATGATCAAGCTGGCCGACCGACTGCACAACATGCGCACGCTGGGCGCGCAGAGCACCGAGGCGCGTGGCCGCATCGCGCGCGAGACCCTGGAGATCTACGCCCCGATCGCGCAGCGGCTGGGCATGAGCCTGGTCAAGAGCGAGCTGCAGAACCTGGGCTTCAAGGCGCTGTACCCGTGGCGCCACGCGATCCTGGAAAAGCACATCCGCAGCCAGCCGGTGGTACGCCGCGAGGCAATGGCACAGGTGGAAGTGCAGCTGTCGCAGCGGCTGGCCAAGGAAGGGCTTGAACACCGCCTGGTCAGCCGGATCAAGACCCCGTGGAGCATCTACAACAAGATGCGCGACGAGAACAAATCCTTCGACCAGGTCATGGACGTGTTCGGCTTCCGCCTGGTCGTGCGCAGCGTGCCCAACTGTTACCACGCGCTGGGCTCGGTGCATGCCACCTTCAAGCCGCTGGATGGGCGCTTCCGCGATTTCATCGCCATTCCCAAGGCCAACGGCTACCAGTCGCTGCACACGGTGCTGTTCGGCCCGTACGGCTCGCCGATCGAAGTGCAGATCCGCACCGAGGAAATGGACCTGATCGCCGAGCGCGGCGTGGCCGCGCACTGGACCTACAAGTTCGGTGGCGACACCCCCAACAGCGCGCAGAGCCGTGCGCACGCCTGGATCGTGGAACTGATCGATTCGCAGCGCGCCGCCGGTTCGTCGCTCGAATTCCTCGACAACGTCAAGGTCGACCTGTTCCCGGACGAGGTCTACCTGTTCACGCCCAAGGGCAAGATCCTGGCCCTGCCGCGCAACTCCACCGCGCTGGACTTCGCCTATGCGGTGCACACCGACGTGGGCAACATGGCGGTGGCCTCGCGCGTGGACAAGAAACTGGTGCCGCTGCGCACCAAGCTGGTCAGTGGGCAGACCGTGGAAGTCATCACCGCGCGCTCGGCCACGCCCAAGCCGCAGTGGCTCGAATTCGTGGTCAGCTCCAAGGCGCGCACCGCGATCCGCCACCAGCTCAAGCAGCTCGAACACGAAGATGCCGTGCAGCTGGGCCACCGCATGCTGGACCGCGCGCTGGAGGCGATGGACAGCTCGCTCGAACGCCTGCCCAAGGGGCGCCTGGATGCGTTCCTTGCCGAACACCGCTACCCGCGCCTGGAAGCCCTGCTGGCCGAAGTGGCGCTGGGCAACTGGATGCCCAACCAGGCCGCGCAGGCACTGATGGCCTACGCCGAACTGCGCGGCGGCGCGCATTCCAAGCACTCGCAGGAAAAGATCCTGATCAACGGCAGCGAACGCGGCGTGGTCAGCTTCGCCAACTGCTGCCAGCCGATTCCCGGCGACGAAATCATGGGCTACCACACCGCCGGCAAGGGCATCGTGGTGCACCGCCTGGACTGCCCGAACCTGGCCGAACTACGCAAGTCGCCCGAGCGCTGGGTGCCGATCGGCTGGGACACCACCGTCTCCGGCGATTACGACACTGCGCTGGTGGTGGAAGTGGAGAACGGCACCGGCGTGCTGGCCCAGCTGGCCGCGGCGATCGCGCAGAGCCATTCCAACATCGAACGGGTGGACTACCTGGACCGCGACTTCAACGCCGCCGTGCTGGCGTTCAACATCCAGGTCCGCGACCGCAACCACCTGGCCGAAGTCATGCGCCGGCTGCGGCGCTTGTCGGTCGTGCAGTCGGTGCGCAGGCAATAGGCAATGATCGAAACCGATACAATGGCCCACCATTGTTCGACATAACGAGGCACCCCATGTCCCGCCAGATCATCAACACCGAAAACGCACCGGCCGCGATCGGTCCGTATTCGCAGGCCGTGCGTGCCGGCAACACCGTGTACTTCTCCGGCCAGATTCCGCTGGACCCGGCCACCGGCGACATCGTCGGTGCCGGCAATGTCGAAGCGCAGGCCCGCCGCGCCTTCGACAACCTCAAGGCCGTGGCCGAAGCCGCCGGCGGCTCGCTGGACAAGGTGGTCCGCCTGGGCCTGTACCTGACCGACCTGGCCGAATTCGCCAAGGTCAACGCGGTCATGCAGGACTACTTCCAGGCGCCGTTCCCGGCCCGCTCCACCATCGAAGTGTCCGGCCTGCCCAAGGGCGCCAACTTCGAGGTTGATGCGGTGATGGTCATCGACTGACCGCCACGTGGCACGCAGACCGGCGGTCACCCCGGCGCTGGCGCCGTCCGGCGAAGCTTCGCTGGCGGTGCTTGCCGGCGTGGGTCCGGCCGTGGCCGCCAAGTTGGCGGCGCGCGGCCTGTCCTCGCTGCAGGACCTGTGGCTGCACCTGCCGCTGCGGTATGAAGACCGCACCGCGCTGACCCGCATCCAGGACCTGCGCAACGGCGTGCCGGCGCAGGTGGAAGTCCGCGTGGTCGCGGTGGACCGCGGCATGCGCTTCCGCCCGACCCTGAAAGTGGCAGTGGAAGACGAAGGGCAGGGCACCCTGGTGCTGCGCTTCTTCCACTTCCGCCAGCAGCAGGTGGCCCAGTTCTCCGTGGGCACCCGCCTGCGCTGCTTCGGCACGCCCAAGCCGGGCCAGCTGGGGCTGGAAATCGTCCACCCGAGCTATCAGGTGCTCGGCCGTACCGATGACCCGGCGCTGGGCGACAGCCTGGACCCGGTCTACCCCACGGTGGAAGGCATCGGCCCGGCCACGCTGCGCCGCCTGATCGGCCAGGCGCTGGACCGCCTGCCCGAAGAATCCAGCCTGGAACTGCTGCCGACGGGCTGGCTCGATGGCCTGGCGTTGCCCTCGCTGCGCAGTGCCTTGCTGACCGTGCACCGCCCGCCACCCGACGCCAACCTGGCCGCGCTCGCCGCGGGCACGCATCCCGCGCAGCGCCGGCTGGCGCTGGAAGAGCTGCTGGCCCACCACCTGAGCCTGCGCCGCCAACGCATTGCCCTGCAGGCGCACCATGCGCCACCGCTTGCCGGCCCGGGAAAACTGGCCAAGGCCCTGCTCAAGCAACTGCCCTTTGCCCTGACCGCCGCGCAGAAACGCGTGTTCACCCAGATCCGCGAGGACCTGGCCCAGCCGCGCCCGATGCTGCGGCTGGTGCAGGGCGATGTCGGCTCGGGCAAGACCGTGGTGGCCGCGCTGGCGGCCATGCTGGCGGTGGAGCAGGGCAAGCAGGTCGCGCTGGCTGCCCCCACCGAACTGCTGGCCGAACAGCACCTCACCAACCTGCGCGGCTGGCTGGAACCGCTGGGCGTGCAGGTCGCCTGGCTGGCCGGCAAGGTCACCGGCAAGGCGCGCGCGAAGGTGCTCGAACAGGTCGCCAACGGGCAGGCCCAGGTGGTGGTGGGCACCCATGCGCTGATGCAGGAATCGGTGGTGTTCCACGACCTGGCGCTGGCCATCGTCGACGAGCAGCACCGGTTCGGCGTGCACCAGCGGCTTGCGCTGCGCGACAAGGGACCGGGCGGGCACAGCGTGCCGCACCAGCTGGTGATGACCGCCACGCCGATTCCGCGCACGCTGGCAATGTCCGAATACGCCGACCTGGACGTGTCGGCGATCGACGAACTACCGCCCGGGCGCACCCCGGTGCAGACCGTGGCATTAAACAATGATCGGCGCCCCGAACTGATCGAGCGCATCGCGCTGGCCTGCCGCGAAGGCCGCCAGGTGTACTGGGTGTGCACCCTGATCGAAGAGAACGACGAGCTGGATGCCACCCCCGCGCAGGCCACGTTCGAGTCGCTGCAGGCGTTGCTGCCGGGCGTGCGGGTGGGGCTGGTGCATGGCCGGCTGAAGGCCAGCGAGAAGCTGGCCACCATGGTCGCGTTCAAGGCCGGGCAGATCGACCTGCTGGTGGCCACCACCGTGATCGAAGTCGGCGTGGACGTGCCCAATGCTTCGTTGATGGTGATCGAGAACGCCGAACGCCTTGGCCTGGCACAGCTGCACCAGCTGCGCGGACGGGTCGGGCGTGGTTCGGCGGTGTCGCGCTGCGTGCTGCTGTACCAGGCGCGGCTGTCGGCGATGGCACGCGAGCGCCTGGAAACCATGCGGCAGACCAACGATGGCTTCGTGATCGCCGAAAAGGACCTGGAACTGCGCGGTCCGGGTGAGCTGCTGGGTACCCGCCAGACCGGCCTGGCCGGCTTCCGCATGGCCGACCTGGCCCGCGACGCGGATCTGCTGCCGGGCGTGCATGCGCTGGCTGAGCGGTTGATGGTGGAGGCGCCGACGGTGGCCGATAGGGTGGTCGAGCGGTGGATTGGCAACGCGGTGAGATACGCCTCGGCGTAGTCGGCATGGTCTGGGCCGGCCAACGGCCGGCGCTACCGATCGAATGATCCCGACGGTCGATTGATCCAGATCCCAATGGGCCCGTAACAATTCGTAGCGCCGGCCGTTGGCCGGCCCAGGCGGCCCCGACCCGCGCCTTGTATTTGTCATCCCGGGGTGCGAAAGTCCCTTGCCGCTTACCAAGACGGCACGCATGACCAAGAAGATTCCGCTGTTGATCGACACCGATCCGGGTGTCGATGACGCCCTGGCCCTGTTGATGGCCTTTGCCGACGAACGCCATGACGTGGTCGGCCTCACCATTGCCGCCGGCAATGTCGGCCTGGACCACACGGTCCGCAATGCGCTGAAACTGTGTGAAGTGGCCGGGCGTGAAGACGTGCCGGTGTTCGCCGGTACCCCCGAACCGCTGGTGCACCCGTCGGTGGATGCGGCCCACGTTCATGGCGCCGACGGCTTCGGCGACGTCAACCTGCCGGCCGCCAAGCGCCAGGCCGAAGCCGAACACGCCGCGCTGGCCATCCTGCGCCTGTCCCATGAGTACGCCGGTGAGCTGTTCCTGGTCGCCCTCGGCCCGCTGACCAACCTGGCCCTGGCGCTCAAGCTCGACCCGACCCTGCCGCAGCGCGTGAAGCGCTTCCTGGTCATGGGCGGGGCGGTCACCTGCCACGGCAACATCACCCCGGCGGCCGAGTTCAACATCGCCTTCGATCCCGAAGCGGCGCACGTGGTGTTCACCGGCTTCCCGCACATCGAAGTGGCCGACTGGGAAGCCACCGTCGCCCACGGCCTGCTGCACAAGGATGTCGAGCAGTGGCTGGCCTTCGACAGCGACAAGGCGCGCTTCTACGAGCTGATCTCGCGCCAGACCCGCCTGTGGTCCGAAGACAGCCGCGGCGAGCGCTGGTTCGCCGCCGACGCCCTGGCCATGGCCTGGGCGCTGCAGCCGGAAGGCGCGCTGCGGGTCGAATCGCGCCCGCTGAACATCGAACTGGCCGGGACCCACAGCCGGGGTGCTACCATTGTCGACTGGAACCGCCAGACGGGGCAGCCGGACAACACCGAGCTGTTGATGGCCTACGACCAGGGGCGCTTTGAAGCCCAGGTCCGGAGTGCGCTCGGCGTCGCCTGACGCCGCAGTGGCGGTATCTTCACGCGGAACATGGCCATGGGTTGCCCTAGGGGGCGGCCCCGGCTATAATGCCGCTCTTGCGTTTCCCTGACCTTATTTACGGTGTGTGCCCCATGAAGGACGATATCCATCCGAACTACCGTGACGTCGTGTTTCAGGACGTTACCTCCGATTTCAAGATCCTGACCCGTTCCACCATGGCGACGAAAGAAACCGTGAAGTGGGAAGACGGCAACGAGTACCCGCTCGTCAAGATCGAAATCTCCTCTGCTTCGCACCCGTTCTACACGGGCAAGCACAAGGTGATCGACACCAGCGGCCGTATCGACAAGTTCCAGAAGCGTTTCGGCAAGCCGGCTGCGGCTGCTGCTGCCGAATAAGCGTTTCGAAGCTGCTGCACGCAAACAACGGTCGCCTCGGCGGCCGTTGTTTTTTTATGCCTGCGGCAAAGCCTGCTGGCGGATGAACGACGGTTCATAAATTCCCCCGCCGCGCGGAACGCAGTGTCCATTCCAGCCCGCCTGGCGCTTGCCGGTGCTTGTGCGGCAAGGGCGAGCGGGGTGTGCGTCTACGACTTCCGTCCTAGGGCGTGGCAAATGTTGCTGTGCGATAATGACGTGATCCACAGCACAGGCTGTGGACTTACTTTCACGTGCCTGCCCCACGCGCTTGGGTGGGCGCCTTCCCCTTGAGGAGCGCACACAGTGTCCGATCTTGATCAGGTCACGCTGAATGCCGGCGACAAGTCGGTTGTTCTGCCTGTCATCAAACCCACGCTCGGCAACGATTGCGTCGATATTTCGAAGCTGACCAAGGAAACCGGTCTCTTCACCTACGACTCCGGCTTCACCGCCACCGCCAGCTGCAAGTCCGCCATCACCTACATCGACGGTGACAAGGGCGTGCTGCTGTATCGCGGCTACCCCATCGAGCAGCTGTCGGAAAAGTCCAGCTACGTCGAAGTGGCTTACCTGCTGATCAACGGCGAGCGTCCGAGCGCCGAGCAGCTGAAGGCCTTCACCGATGAGCTGGCTGCCGAAGCCAACGTCGATGCCTCGATCAATGCCCTGATCGCCAGCTTCGACAAGGATGCCCACCCGATGGCCATCCTGACCGCTGCCATCGCGCAGCTGTCGGCGAAGTACCACGCCGCGCTGGACCTGTCCGACGCCGAACAGCGCCGCCAGTCCGCCGTCCGCCTGATCGCCAAGGTGCCGACCCTGTCGGCGCTGATCTACCGCCACGGCAAGGGCCTGCCGGCCAACACGCCGGACACCTCGCTGGATTACGTCAGCCGCTTCCTGAAGCAGACCTTCGAGTCGGCCGATGGCCAGTACGAGCTGAACCCGGACGTGGTCAAGGCGCTGGACCTGCTCTTCATCCTGCATGCCGACCACGAGCAGAACGCCTCCACCTCGACGGTGCGCCTGGTCGGTTCGACCGGTGCCAACCCGTATGCGTCGGTCGCCGCTGGCGTCACCGCGCTGTGGGGTCCGGCCCACGGCGGTGCCAACGAAGCCGTGCTGAAGATGCTGGAAGAAATCGGTTCGGCGGACAACGTTGAATCGGCCGTGCTCAAGGCCAAGGACAAGACCTCGGGCTTCCGCCTGATGGGCTTCGGCCACCGCGTGTACAAGAACTTCGACCCGCGTGCGAAGGTCATCGGCGAGATGACCGGCAAGGTGCTCAAGCAGCTTGGCGTGCAGGATCCGCTGCTGGACGTTGCCGTGAAGCTGGAACAGGCCGCGCTGCAGGACGACTACTTCGTTGCCCGCAAGCTGTACCCGAACGTCGATTTCTATAGCGGCATCATCTACAAGGCGCTGCAGATCCCGACCGAAATGTTCACTGTCATGTTCGCCCTGGGCCGCACCTCCGGCTGGGTCGCGCACTGGCTCGAACAGCAGGTCGACCCGGAAATGAAGATCGGCCGCCCGCGCCAGGTCTACACCGGTAGCGACGTGCGTGACTACCAGGGCTGATCAGCCCGTAGTGCGTGAAAAGACGCCTCCGCAAGGGGGCGTTTTTTTTTGGGTTCAACAGCGTTCAAGCAGGAGCTTTCAAGCAACAGCCGTCGTGTGCAGGATGCTGCGCGCAGGGCCGGCGGTGGTGGGGGTACGGGGGGCGCCGTGAATCCATCCCTGGAGGCTCTTGCGAAACATCCATGTTTCGCAAAGCCCCCGTACCCCCACCCCCGCCGACCCTCTGACAGTCGGCCGGTGACCACGGGAAAAGCAAAAATCACGTCGCCGGCCCTGCACGCAGCATCGTGCAAACGACAGCTTTGGCCTTAGCTCTGACTTCAGCGTTGCGCCTTTCGCTTTCAGCTTCCGGCAACACCACGCCGTGCCGCGGCGAGCATAAGGCAGCAACGCGCCACATGCGCACGCGCGCGGGTCGGAATGCTTGCGTTGCTTCCGGTTCGCGCGCGCTGTCGCAGAACGTGCGCGTGCGTGGCGGGTTTAAGAATGGTTGCGTGGGGAGACGTCGCGCACAGAACTAACGTGATCGTGTCGCCGACACTGCACAGCGCAGCGTGGGTGATCGCCTCGAACGAGGCGTTTTTCAATCATGGGAGAGAACCACATGTACCGCACCCTGAAGCAGGCCGCGTTGGGCCTGGCGATCTTTACCGCCGCACTGTCCGCCCACGCCGTTGAAGCGCACATAACCGTCTGGGCGAACGTCGACCCGACCCTGTCGCTGCTCCGGGCCGATGGCAGCGCGCTTCCCGCTGACGTCGAGATGCCGTACCGCGCCGGGCAGGGACTGAGCAGCTGGAGCGAACGCGTGCGCGTGTTCTCCAACGACACCAGCCTGGATGTCGATGTGCGCCTGGCCGAACCGGCCGTGCTGATGCCCAAGGTGACCGCTGCCGGTGCGGTCGACATCCCGCTCTCGGTTACCCTCAACGGCCGCGAGCTTGGCCTGGCCCCGATCGCGTTCACCGCAGACCAGCTGTTCCAGGGCGCGATTCCCGGTGCCTCCATCGAAATGCCGCTGACCGTGGCCCAGGCCACGCCCGGCCCCATCACCGCCGCCGGCCTCTACGACGGCCCGGTCAGCCTGGTCCTGGTGCAGAAGGCCAGCAGCCTCTAAGCCATTGCGCGGACGCCGGCCCTGCGGGGCCGGCGTTCCTGCGCCCCTGCCATGCGCATTCCTGCTCCGGCCCTTGTCCGGCTGGCGGTGGCGCTTGTCCTGGTGCTGGCCTGCGTGGCCGTCCAGGCAAGCCCGGTGCCGGCCGGTTTCGAATATCTTGTCAGTGGCCAGCGCGAGCGCGTGGAAGTGCGCGCGTTCGGCCGTTCCGCCGGCCTCTGGCCGGCCTGGGTGACGCTGGAGCACGTCCAGCTGGAACAGCCCGCGCAGGTGTTGGCCGCGCTGGGCATGACCACCTCCGCGCAGCAGGCACTGCTGCCGGCGCTGTCCCTACCGCTGCCGCGCAACAGCCACCTGGCCTGCGTCCATGGCCAGCCACAGCCGGGCTGCGGCTGGCGCCCCCCGTCCGAGGATCCGACCCACATGCATGCCATCTTTGACGAAGGCAACGGCGCGCTGCTGCTGTTTCCCGCATTGCGTTGGCTGCCGCGCGCATCGCCCGGTGCCGACGGGCTGCATGCGCCCAGCGAGCACGCCGAAAATGCGTTGCTGCACCAGCAGACGCTCGCGCTCAGTGGCAGTGGCAGCCAGTACGCCCTCAACGCGCATGGCAGCGCCACGCTGGGCGTCCTGCGCGCCGGCCATGTCGGCGGCAACTGGAACTACGCGCGCCACGCCTGGCCCGGCCAGCGCGCCCGTACGCACTTCCAGTTCGACGATCTGTACTACCGGCATGACCTGGCCCGGCGCCACTACCTGCAGGTCGGGCGCATGGACCGGCGCAACCTTGCCAGCACCCAGGGCGGACAGTTCGGCTTCGGCATGTTGCCGCTTGACCGCTTCGACGGCGTTCGCGCCGGTACCACCCAGGCCTACGTCGATGCCGTCGCCGATACCGGCGCCGCGCCCCTGACCGTGCTGCTGTCGCGGCAGGCGCGCGTGGATGCCTACGACGGCGAGCGACTGCTGCAGACGTTCTACCTGCCCGCTGGCGTCACCGACCTCGATACCCGCCGGTTTCCACCGGGCAGCTATGACGTGACCCTGCGCATCCACGAAGACGGGCGCCTGCTGCGGACCGAGACACTGCCGTTTGCCCGCACCCAGGACTGGGGCGAACCGGGCCTGCAATGGTTCGTGCAGGGCGGGCGAAGCCGCGCCCGCGATGTCCGCGTGGACGCCGGCGACCGCGTCCTGCAGGCCGGCCTGCGCATGCCACTTGCCCGCCAGCTTGGCATGAGCCTGGGCGTGGCACGCGTGGCCGAGGCCAGCCACGCCGAACTGCGTACCGGAGTCCGACATCGCCTGGGCAGGCACGACCTGCACGCCGAAGTCGGCGCCCTGGTCGGCAGCGACGGCAGGCGTGGCAGCCAGCAACAGCTCAGTGTGCGCAACACCGTTTCCTGGAACCTGTACCGGCAGCGCCTGCGCGGCAGCCGTTGTCGCGTGGACTGCGCTGATTCCCTCAGCGCATCGCTGACCGTTCCGTTGTCCGGCGGCAGTCTTTACCTGGGACACAGCCGCAGGCGCACGCAGGTACCTGGCCGCTGGCCCGGTGGCAGCGCCCGCAGCCTGCAGGCCGCCTACGGTCTTACCCGGCAGTGGCGCAGCGTCAGCATCGGCACGCGTCTGGGCGCGTGGCGTCAGACCGGGAGCATCTCCGACCAGGGCCTGCAGCTCTCGGTCACGCTCTCGCGGTTGCAGCACGCCGCGGGCGCCAGCCAGCTGCGCCGCATCGGTGCCGAAGCACGGCGCACGCAGTCCGGTGATGCCGGTCAGCGCCTGCTGCTCGCGCAGTCCTGGCGCCGCGAACAGGACGCGACCGCGCGCGAGGTGGCCACCGAGGTCAGCGTGCAGGACGCCGCCGACGTCGGTGCGCTGCTGGCGCTGCGCACCGCCACGCCGCTTGGCCAGACCAGTGCCGTGCTGTCGCACCACCGGCAGGCGCATGCCAGCGAAACCGGGTACAGCCTCAGCCATGGATCGGCGCTGGCGCTGTCGCCGCGCGGTGTGTTCTGGGGCGGCGCGCCCGGTGCCGACGCGGGCGTGGCCGTCAGCGTCGAGGATGCCGCTGCCAGCGGGTTCGACGGCGCGGCCGCCGAGGTAAAAGCCGGGGCCAGCCGCCGCCAGGTGCTGCGCTCCGGTCAACGCCGCCTGCTGCCGTTGAGCGGCTATCAGCGGCATCAGGTGGAGGTCCAGGATGCGCCCGGGCACGCACACGACGCCAGCGTGCGGGTGACCCATCCCGGCCCTGCCCAGCAGCCCTTCCTGTTGCCAGGCAGGGTGATCGCATTGCCGGTGGGCGTGGAAGCCACCTTCACCTATATCGGCAGCGCCGTGGACAAGGCCGGTGCCGCGCTGGCCGGTGCGCGCATCCTCAATGCGGCGGTTCCCCGGCTCGGGGCCGACGGCGGGTTCATCGCCGAATTCCCGCAGCGCGAAGCGGTCCTGTACCTGCTGCAGGCAGGTCGCTTGCTGCACTGCCCGCTGCGGGTGCGCGAGCAGCGCAGCGTGGTGCTGCTGGTAGGGCAGGTGGCGTGCACGCCCCTGGCGCGCGACGCGCTGCCCGCCCGCATCGCCCTCCAGCCGCGTGTGCAGCAGTTGCTGAAGGATGCAGCGCCGATCGCGCAGGAGGGGCGATGGAGCGGACCCTGATGCGCGCCGTCATGCTCGTACCGGCCTTGTGGGTCGCCCAACCCGCGGCGGCGCAGCGGCCCCCGGTCACCACGCCGGCCGCAGGCACCACCGTGACCACGCTGAACCACGCCTTCGACCGTGCCGCGCCGCAGCCCCTGCCGTTATGGGCGCCGCGCACCGTGCTCGGGTTCGACGAGGTGGTGCACGGCCATGGCCGCCTGCATGTCACCTGCACCGATGACCCCGCGCGCGGGCGCTGCCCGCGCAGCGACACCGGCGAAGGACCGACCGGGCGCCAGTCGATCCTGCTGGAATTCCACGAACCGCGCAGCGGCCAGCGCCGCGACATCGGGGTCAGCGGATGGATGGAACGGGTCGAGTGGGAGCGCAGTTGCAGTGATGACTACTGGGACAAATCCGAGTACCCGTTGTGGACATCGGCAACCCGGGAGTGTCACATCGCTCCGGCCGGCACCGCCGCGACGTTGCAGGTGGCGGCAACGGACATCGGCGCGCTGGTGGCCGGGCGCTGGCGGGCCGAGCTGCACCTGGACGTGCGCGGTGGCGTGGGCGGCGCGGTACTCGGCCGGCACGTATTCGTGCTGGAGGTCACGGTGACCGATACCGAGCGGGCGGCCATCCACCTGCCCGAGCACGGCGGCTCGGCCGCGCCGATGGACCTGCAGTTGCAGTTGCGGGCCGTACCGCCGCCGGCCAGCGTCGGCGGCGAGGCCGTGCTGGACATGTGCCTGTACGACGGGCTGGGTTCCCACAGCGGCCAGCTGGTGCTGGTGGCGCGCGATCGCGGCCCAGACGTGCCGGGGCGGCCACGCGATGCATTTTCGGTGTGGCACCACGCGGGCGGCCGCGCGCCGCACGAGCGCATCGATTACCGCCTGCAACTGCTGTATGCGGGCACCACGATCGACCTGCACCGGGAGGCGCACACGGTGCTGACCGGCATCCACAGCGCCCCACTGCGGCCGGTACTGCTGCCCGGCATGGACCAGCCGGTGCACTGCGTGCCGACCCCGCTCAGCTTCATCACGCCCCGGGTGCCAGCGGCCGAAAAGCGCGACGGACGCTACCAGGGCGATCTCACGATTGAAATGCGCCTGCCCACCCGACGCCCCTGACGCCGACCGAGACTTCCATGCGCCTGCATCGCCTTTCCCTGCTGCTGTTGCTGCTTCCCGCCCTGCCGGTGTCGGCCAGCCTGGACGTGCACCCCATGCGTGTCCATGTCGACGCGGGCAGCACCACCAGCATCCGCGTGCAGGCGCAGTCGCCCCGAACTCAGTACGTCAGGGCCACGGTCAAGCGCGTGGTTGCCCCCGCCACCGAAGACGAAAGCGAAGTGGATGAGCCGACCGGCGACGCCGCGGCGATCGCCGTGACGCCGGGCATGTTCGCGCTCGCCGGCGGCGGCAGCCGGCTGGTGCGGGTGATCGCCCTGGCCCCGGTCAAGGAAGAAACCGCGTTCCGGGTGTATTTCGAAGGGGTGCGCGGAGAGGACCCGGAGGCGCGCCCCGATGCCCTGGAGACGCCCGCTGCCACCCTCGGCGTCAGCCTGGTATGGGGCGTGCTGGTCAACGTCCTGCCTGCCGATGGACGGGTGGCGATGCAGGTTGCCGGGGGCCGCCTGCATAACCACGGCACGCTCCGGCTGGGCATCCGCCGGGTCGAGCACTGCGTTGCGGCCGCCTGCATCACCCACGACATCGAACGCAGCGTCTACCCGGGCGCCACGCTGGCGTTGCCCTTCGAGCCGGTGCCCGGCGCGCGGCTGCGCGTGGATTACCGGCTCAGCCGCGACGGCTACCGCGAACACCAGCAGATCCTGCTGCCTTGAGAGGAAACACCATGCATGTGCTCTACCGATCCTTGTTGTTGATGGTGCCTGGCACCGCGTTTGCGACCGCGTTTCCGCCGCCGGGCGAGGCGGATCCGGCACCTCGCGAAGACAGCACGTCCGAGGTGACGCACAGCGTGGCGTTCGCCAGCGGGCTCGGCGTCGGCGTGGGCGTGGCCGGCGTGTTCGGCCGCGACCAGGTCCGCGACCGCCTGGTGTACTGCGAAGCGCCCGCGGTGCCGCCGGCGGAGGTTCCGGTCGCACCGCCGGGGTGGGCCGATGCGCTGTGGCAGGTCAATCACAACCATGAGCGGATCGCGCGCAACCGGCTGGACATCGACCTGCTGCGCGACGGCGTGCAAGGCGTCAGCGCCGACCTCAGCGATGTGGTGCGTTTCGACAAGGACGCCATCGTGCACCTGCGCGGCTCGCGCCTGGTGGCGCTGGGCGCCGGTGAGGTCAGCGCCAGCAGCGCCCACGCGGTCAACGGCGCGCAGCTGTTTGCCGCCGAAGCGCGGGTGGCTGCACTGGAATATGTGCAACGGTATTTCAAGGTCGGATCGGACGAACTGAGCCTGCCCGCGCATGCCGGGTTCCTGGCCACCGCGATGGGCGCCGATGCCCGCGCCGTTGCCAGCGGCTCCACCGCGTACGGCAGCTACGCCACGGCATTGGGCAACAACTCGGTGGCGCTGGGCCGTGCAGCGATCGTCCTGGAAGGGGCCGCAGACGGTTTCGCGCTCGGCACGCGCTCGCGCGTGTTGGCCGAGAACGGCATGGCGCTCGGCGGCTCGACCCAGGTGTGGGCCGACGCCCATGACAGCGTGGCGCTGGGCTTTGGCTCGATCGTGCAGCGCCCCTGGGAGGTCTCGGTGGGCGGGCAGGGCCTGCGTCGACGCATCACCAACGTCCTGCCGGGCATCGCCGCCGATGACGTGGTGTCGCTGCGGCAGCTGTCGGACATGGCCAGCGTGCTCGGCACCAGCGTCAATGCCGAAGGCGGCGTGCGCGGCATGCGTTTCGCGGTGCAGGGCAAGTGGCACGGCACCGTGGCCGGGGCGCTGGATGCGCTGGATTACGCGGTAAGCGCGGCACACCGGGCGCTGGACGACATGGGCGAGCAGGTCGACGCGCTCGCGGCGCAGGACGGAGCCCGTCCGCCCTCCAGCGTGGCCGACGCCGCCGAGTCGATCACGGCGGCGGCGGACACGACCCACGCCGCAGGCCCGCAGGCCGCTGCCACCGGGACTGCCGTCGCGGCCGACGCGCATGCGGTCGAGCCGGCCGCTGCGACACCGCCGTCGGCAGCGTCACTGCCGCCGGTCGACACCCGCGCCGTGGACGACGCGGTGCAGCGCGCCAACGCGTACACCGATCAGGCCCTGGCCGGCATCGACCGCCGCTTCGACCGCCTCGACCAGCGCATGAACCGCATGGCGGCGATGAGCAGTGCGCAGGCCGCCATGGCCATGAACACTGCGGGCCTGCCCACCTGGAACCGGCTGGGCGCGGGCGTCGGCCATGCCGACGGCGAATCGGCCCTGGCGGTGGGTTACCAGCGCGTACTGGACCGTCGCGCCACCACCAGCGTCAGTCTCAGTGGCGCCTTCAGCCAGGGCGGCGAAAGCAGCGTGGCGATGGGCGTGGGCATCGGCTGGTAGATCCTTCGCGGCGCGTGCTCAGGGGCCGTCCAGATAGCCCCTGATCTCGTCCTCGGCCAGCAGGCTGCGCAGCTGCGCGGCCGAGGCCCGCCGCATCGGTTTCTCGTCGATGCTCGACAGCGGCGGCTGGCGCAGCGCGTCGTAGGGCAGCACCGCCACGTCGAAGGTCAGCCCTTCGGCGGAGAACACCCACACCGGCACGTCCATCGTGCGTTCGCGGTCCAGGCGCAGGCGGCGCATTCGCGACTCGGCCGGGATGCGGTGTTCTTCCAGGAACCGCTGCACGGCATCGGCGTCGTCGCTGTGCAGCTGCAGCTGCACCGGACTGTTGGCGTCGGCGGTGCCGTCCAGCACCGGTCCGCACAGGCGTGGTGCGAAGCCGTGCAGGAATTCCAGCGCACGCAGGCCGGCCTCGCGGCGTTGTCGCAGCTGCGTGCCATGCCCGGGGCCGGCGAACAGGCGCTGGTACTCGCGCAGGGCGTCTTCGATCTCGGTATTGCGCGGCAGCGAGGCATCGTCGTGGATGCCCAGTCGCCCGGCGGCTTTCAGCTTGGCCTGGTGGTAATCGCGGATTCCGCCTTCGGCCATCAACCGCGCCGCCTCGTGTGCAAGCCGGTGGCGGCGTTCGCGGGTCTGGCTCTCGGCATGCTGACGGGCCCGATGCATGAGCGATTCTCCCCTTGTACGACCTGCCCCGACTTTACACCCACGTTGTGACGATCAGGACACGCACGGCGTGTCCCTACGCAACCCCAACATCGCTCGACCCCGGATCGTAGTGACACGCCATGCGTGTCAACGCCATGCCGAACGAAGCCGCGGATCAGAAAATATCGAACGCCGCGTCGTCGGCCTGCGGGGTCTGGGTGTTGAAGTCGTACTCGGCCAGCTTCTCCATGTCCTCGACCTTGACCCACTCGGTAGCGCCGTTGAGCGTCGCCTGGACCATCCCGGTCGGCGGCTCGTTCTGCGCGATCGGGGTGTCCTTCAGCGCCACCCGCATGTAGTCGATCCAGATCGGCAGCGCGGCACGGCCGCCGTACTCGCGGTAGCCCAGCGAACGGAAATCGTCGCGGCCCACCCATACGGTGGTGGCGTACGGGCCGCCGAAGCCGGAGAACCACGCATCGCGATGGTCATTGGTGGAGCCGGTCTTGCCGCCCACGTCCTCGCGACCGAGCACCTTGGCGGCCGTGCCGGTGCCGCGCTGGACCACGTCGCGCATCATCGAGACCAGCTGGTAGGCGGTGCGCGCATCGATCGCTCGCGGCGCGGTGCGCGCATTCGGGTCTACCGGCGCGGCCGGCTCCGCCGCCTGCTGCGGCTTGGCCGGGCCGGCCGGCGCAGGTGCGGCAGCGGCACCGAAGTTGAAACCGTCCACTACCTGGCTCACCGGCGCCCCGCCACTGGTGCCCACGCATTCGCGGCAGGCCCGGGCCGGGTTTTCCTTGAACACCAGGTTGCCGTCGCGGTCGCTGACCTGGTCGATCAGCCAGGTGTCCACGCGCGAGCCGCCGTTGGCGAACACGGCATAGCCGCGCGCCACCGACAGCGGGGTCAGCGAAGCGGTACCCAGCGACATCGACAGGTTCGGCGGCAGCTCGGCTTCGGCAAAGCCGAATTCGCTGATGTACTTGCGCGCGTACTCCACGCCCATGCCGTCAAGCAGGCGCACCGACACCAGGTTGCGCGACTGCACCAGCGCTTCGCGCAGGCGCATCGGGCCACGGAAGCCGCCGCCGTCGTTCTGCGGCTGCCAGGTCTTGCCGCGGCGGTCGCGGAACACCACCGGCGCATCGAGCACGATCGAGGCCGGGTTGAAGCCCTTGTCGAAGGCGGCGGCGTAGATGAACGGCTTGAAGCTCGAACCCGGCTGGCGACGCGCCTGGGTGGCGCGGTTGAACTTGTTGCCGGAGAAGCTGAAACCGCCCACCAGGGCCTTCAGCGCACCGGTTTGAGCATCCAGCGATACCAGCGCGGACTGGCCGCGCGGGATCTGGTCCAGCAACCACTCGCCTTCCTTCTCGCCGGCGCGCACGCGGACGATGTCACCGCGCTGGACCAGCTTGGCCGGGCTCTTGCCGGTCCACTTGGCGGCCGAGGCGGGCAGCACCACCTCGGTGCGGTTGGCCAGCACCACCGTGGCGCTGCCATCGGCGCCGGTGCCGGCCACGATGGCCGGCAACAGCCCGGACTGGCCATTGATACCGCGCAGGTGCGCGGCCAGTGCGGCCGCATCATCGCCCGCGCCCAGCGCCACCTGCTGCTCCACCCCGTGCCAGCCGTGGCGGTGGTCGTAGGCCAGCAGGCCGTCGCGCACGGCCAGGTTGGCGGCGGTCTGCATCTCGGCATTGATGGTGGTGGTGACGTGGTAGCCCTTGTTGAGCACGTCGCCGCCGAAGCGGGCGATCATCTCCTGGCGGACCAGTTCGGCCACGTAGGGGGCCTCGACCTGCAGCGGGGGCTCATGCGCGCTGGCGTGCATCGGCACGGCCTTGGCTGCGTCGGCCTCGGCCTGGCTGATGAAGCCCAGGTTGGCCATGCGCTGCAGCACGTAATAGTCGCGGCGTTCGCGGGCGCGCTCGGGGTTGCTGATCGGGTTGCCGCTGGAGGGGAACTTGGGGATGCCGGCCAGCGAGGCCATCTCGTCCAGGCTCAGCTCGCCCAGCTTCTTGCCGTAGTAGAACTCGGCCGCCGCGGCCACGCCGTAGGCGCGGTTGCCGAAGAAGCTCTTGTTGAGATACAGCTCGAAGATCTCGTCCTTGCTCAGTTCCTGCTCGATCTTGCGCGCCAGCAGGATCTCGGCCAGCTTGCGGGTGTAGCTGTACTCGGAGCTGAGGAAGAACTGGCGGGCCACCTGCTGGGTGATGGTCGACCCACCCGGGACCCGCTTGTCGTTGGTGGTGGCCAGCAGCCAGACCGCGCGGCCGATGCCCTTGTAGTCCACGCCCCCGTGTTCATAGAAGCGGGCGTCCTCGGTGGCCAGGAAGGCCTGCTTCAGGCGCTCGGGGACCTCCTTCATGGTGATCGGGGTGCGCCGGGACTCGCCGAACACCGCCATGAGCTTGCCATCGGCCGCATAGACGTACATGGGCTCCTGCATCTCGATGTCGCGCAGGGTCTGGACGTCGGGAAGACGGGAGGAAATGGCGTAGTACAGGCCCCCGGCGACCGCGGCGCCGATCAGTGCCAGGACCAGGAAGGCGACCAGCAACCAGCGCAGCCAGCGGCGAAGGCGAGTCATCAGTGTCAGATTCCGATTGCGAATTTCGTGGCCGCAGAGTATAGATTACGCAAGGGAACGGCTGGGGTTGTTCCCGGGGAGAGCATTTCGGTCACCGTCAGGGGACGGGTGAAACGTGTCGTAAGTACACGTTTTGCACGTTGATGGTTGCGAATTGCAAAAAAAACGTTATTAATGCGCGGGCGCAAGTTTTGCGTCCAAGTGCCCGTCGGCAGGGGAGAAACCGTGGGGCTTATCCCAAAAAGCCAGTCGCCGCTTATTGGCGTCGACATCAGCTCGACTGCAGTAAAGCTCTTGCAGCTTTCCCGCAGTGGCAATCGTTTCCGCGTGGAACATTACGCTGTGGAACCACTACCGCCGAATGCGGTGGTGGAAAAGAACATCGTGGAAGTGGAGGCCGTGGGTGAGGCCATCCGCCGCGCGGTGAACCGTTCAGGCACCAAGGCCCGGAATGCCGCCGCCGCCGTGGCCGGCTCTGCGGTCATCACCAAGCTCATCCCGATGCCCGCTGATCTGGACGAGAACGACATGGAAGCCCAGGTCGAGCTCGAAGCGGTCAACTACATCCCGTACCCGATCGAGGAAGTGAACCTCGATTTCGAGGTGCTGGGGGCGATTCCCAACAACCCGGAAATGGTCCAGGTGCTGTTGGCGGCGTCGCGGTCGGAGAACGTGGAGCTGCGCCAATCGGCGCTGGAGCTCGGTGGCCTGACCGCCCGGGTGATGGACGTGGAGGCCTTCGCGGTCGAAAACGCCTTCGCGCTGGTGGCCAGTGAACTGCCGATCGCCAGCGATGGCGTGGTCGCGCTGGTCGACATCGGTGCCACCATGACCACCCTGAACGTGCTTCGTGGCGGGCGCAGCCTGTACAGCCGCGAACAGGTGTTCGGTGGCAAGCAGCTGACCGACGAGGTCATGCGCCGCTATGGCCTGACCTACGAGGAAGCGGGCCTGGCCAAGCGCCAGGGTGGGTTGCCGGAAAGCTACGAGATGGAAGTGCTCGAGCCGTTCAAGGAAGCCACGGTCCAGCAGATCAGCCGCCTGCTGCAGTTCTTCTATGCAGGAAGTGAGTTCAACCGGGTCGACCACATCGTGCTGGCCGGCGGTTGCGCGGCGCTGGCCGGTCTGCCGGAGATGGTGGAGGAACAGCTGGGCGTGGCCACCGTGGTGGCCAATCCGCTGGCGCAGATGACGCTGGGTCCGAAGGTGCAGGCGCATGCCCTGGCCCAGGACGCCCCGGCGCTGATGATTGCCACCGGTCTGGCGCTGAGGAGCTTCGACTGATGGCAAGAATCAATCTATTGCCCTGGCGCGCCGAGCGGCGCAAGCAACGCCAGCGCGAGTTCATGACCATGCTCGGCTTTGCGGCTATCGCAGGCGTGGTGCTGTCGGCGCTGATCTGGTTCTACTACGACCGCCAGCTCAGTGGCCAGGAGGACCGCAACGCGTTCCTCACGGCCGAGATCGCACGGGTCAAGGAGCAGAACAAGGAAATCGACCGCCTGGATCGCCAGAAGGACCGCCTGCTGGCGCGCAAGAAGGTGATCGAACAGCTGCAGGCCAAGCGCTCGCAGATGGTGCACCTGTTTGACGCGCTGGTCCGGACCATCCCTGACGGGCTGGTGCTGACCGCGCTGAAGCAGGAAGGCGACATCCTGACGCTGGAAGGGCGCACCCAGTCCAACGCCCGGGTCAGCGCCTACATGCGCAACCTGGAAAGCTCGGGCTGGATGACCAAGCCGGAACTGTCGGTGATCGAAGCCAGGAAGCCGGAAGAAGAGAAGGACAAGCCGATCGGCCCTGTCTCGGACATTTCCGCGCTGCCGTACGTGTTCGTGGTCAAGGTGACGCTGCCCGCGCAGAGCGAAGCGGTCGACGGCATCGCGCCGGATGGCACCGTGGAGGCACCGGGCACCGACCCGAATGCCGCGCCCGCCGCTGCCCCCGCCGTGGCCCCGCTTGCGCCGGCGCCGGCAGGAACTGGCGCACCGGCACCTGCGCCGGGCACTGCTCCGGCACCGGCCGCTGACCCGGCTGCGCCGGCGCCTTCGGGCAGCCGTATCGTTCCCGCCCCGGCAACGCAACCGGCGGCGTCCAGCACGCCGCAGAAGGGGGCCGCATGAGCCAGAAGAAAGTCAACCTGAAGGATCTGGACTTCAACAACATCGGCAGCTGGCCGCAGCAGGCGAAGATCGTCTTCTGCGCCCTGTTGACCGTGCTGATCGTCGTGCTTTCGTGGTTCCTGCTGATCAGTGGCAAGAGCGACGAACTGGCATCGCTGGAGCAGACCGAAGTCTCGCTGCGCGCCGATTTCGAGAAAGAGCAGGGCCGCGCGGTCAACCTGGAGCCGCTCAAGCAGCAGCTGGCCCAGATGGAGCAGGTGCTGCAGCAGATGCTGCGCCAGCTGCCCAGCAAGACCGAAATGCCGGACCTGATCATCGACATCTCGCAGACCGCGCTGTCCAGCGGGCTGGTCAACGAGCTGTTCCAGCCCGGTGAGGAAGTGCCCAAGGAGTTCTACGCCGAAAAGCCGATCGCCCTGCGCATGGTGGGCAGCTACCACCAGTTCGGTGCGTTCGTCAGCGGCGTGGCTTCGCTGCCGCGCGTGGTCATCCTGACCATGCACGACATCAACCTCAAGCCCAAGGACCCCAAGACCGGCATCACCGCGCGCAGCGGCGCGCTGGAACTGTCGGGCACGGTCAAGACCTACCGTTACCTGGACGACGTGGAAATGGAAGCGCAGGAGAAAGCGGCCGCACAGGCAGCAGGCCCGAACGGAGGCAAGCCATGAACCTGGCCAGCACCGCACGGGTATGTGGCCTGCTGATGCTGGTCCTGTTGGCGGGCTGCGCACGCAGCATCTCCAGCACGCCCGGTGACGCGCCCAACCTGGAAAAGTGGGTCGCCGACGTGCGCGCCCGCCCGGCACCGCCGCTCGAACCGCTGCCTGTCATGCAGCAGTTCGAGACCTTCGAGTACTCCGCGCAGGGGATGCGTGATCCGTTCACCGACGCCTGGGCCAACCCCCAGGCCGGCGGCTCGGGCCTGCGCCCGGATCCGAACCGCCGCAAGGAGCCGCTGGAAGCCTTCCCGCTGGACTCCCTGGACATGGTCGGGTCGATCGGCAAGGGCAGCGCACTGGTCGCGCTGGTGATGGCGCCGGACAAGGTCACCTATCGGGTGCGTCCGGCCGTCTACATGGGGCAGAGCGACGGCCGCGTGACCGGGGTCTTCGAAGACCGGATCGAACTGATTGAACTGGTGCCGGATGGCGCGGGCGGCTGGCTGGAACGGCCTGCATCGCTTGCGCTTGAAGATCAATGAATGATTATGGGGATAGCACGATGACCTTTTCCAACGCCATGCTGCAGCGTCCCGACCGGCGCCCGAAGCTGATCCACCTGTGCGCGCTGGGAGTCGCGCTCATGGTGGCCAATGGCACCCTGATGGCGGCCACGCCGGCCGCTGCAGCCACGACCCAGGGGGTCGGCCCCGCGCCGGCCGCCGCACCGGCCTCGCTGGCGGTGTCAAAGATCGATTTCAAGCGCGGTGAAGACGGCAGCGGCCGGCTGATCCTGCAGTTCGATGGAAAGGGCGCCAATCCGGACCTGCGCAGCCAGGGCAACAGCGTCGTGATCGACGTGGGCAACGCGACCCTGCCGGCGAACCTGCAGAAGTCGATCAACGTGGTCGACTTCGCCACGCCGGTGCAGCGCATCGATCCCAAGCCGTATGGCGGTGGCACCCAGCTGGTGCTGGACACCAACACGGCCTTCGAGTCGCTGGCCTACCAGACCGGCAACGAGTACGTGGTCGAGATCAGCGCCCGCAAGAGCGCCCCGGCCACCGGTGCGATCAACGCCACCACGGTGACCCAGGCGGCCACCGCGGTCGCGCAGCGTGGCTACAGCGGCAAGCCGGTGACCTTCAACTTCCAGGACGTGCCGGTGCGCACCGTGCTGCAGTTGATCGCCGAGGAGTCGAACCTGAACATCGTTGCTTCCGACACCGTCGAAGGCAACGTCACCCTGCGCCTGGTCAACGTGCCGTGGGACCAGGCACTGGACATCGTGCTGCGGGCCAAGGGCCTGGACAAGCGTCGTGACGGTGGCGTGGTGTGGGTGGCCCCGCAGCCGGAGCTGGCCAAGTTCGAGCAGGAGAAGGAAGACGCCCGCATTGCGATCGAGAACCGCCAGGACCTGATCACCGATTACGTCCAGATCAACTACCACAACGCCGCGCAGATCTTCAAAGCGCTGACCGAGGCCAAGGGTATCGGCGGCAGTGGTGGTGGTGGCAGCGGTGGCGGTTCCGGCGGCAGCTCGCAGGAAGACAGCGGGTTCCTGTCCTCGCGTGGCCGCCTGGTGGCCGACGAGCGCACCAACACGCTGATGATCAGCGACATCCCGAAGAAGGTCGCGCGCATGCGCGAGCTGATCAACGTGATCGACCGCCCGGTCGACCAGGTGCTGATCGAGAGCCGCATCGTGATCGCCACCGACACCTTCGCGCGTGAACTGGGTGCCAAGTTCGGCATCACCGGCAGCCGCGACAACGTGTACTTCAGTGGCAACACCAACACCAACCACGAAAACGTCACCAGCGACGGCGAGAACGCGACCGAGTACCAGGAAGCGCTCAACGAGTGGGCTGCCGGTGGCGGTACCGGTCCGATCCCGGTGCGTCCGCCCCGTACCATCAACACCGGTGGCCTGAACTGGAACCTGCCGGTGGCCGCGGCCAGCAACCCGGGTTCGCTGGCACTGTCGATCCTCAACGCCGGCTACCTGCTGGACGTGGAGCTGTCGGCGATGCAGCAGGAATCGCGCGGTGAAGTGATCTCCAACCCGCGCGTGGTCACCACCAACCAGCGCGAAGCGGTGATCAAGCAGGGTAAGGAAATCGGCTACGTCACCATCACCGGCGGCACTGCCGGCCAGGCGGCCACGCCCAACGTGCAGTTCAAGGAAGTGCTGCTCGAACTGAAGGTCACCCCGACCATCACCAACGACAACCGCGTGTTCCTGAACATGGCGGTCAAGAAGGATGAAGTCGAAAGCTACATCGTGCTGGAAGGCTACGGCCAGGTTCCCTCGATCAACCGCCGCGAAGTCAACACCGCCGTACTGGTGGATGATGGCCAGACCGTGGTGATCGGCGGCGTGTACGAGTTCACCGACCGCAACAGCGTCAACAAGGTGCCGTTCCTGGGCGACGTGCCCTTCCTGGGCAACCTGTTCAAGAAGCGCAGCCGCAACAAGGACAAGGCCGAACTGCTGGTCTTCGTCACCCCGAAGGTGCTGCGCGTGGCCAAGACCAACTGAGCCGCAGATCCAGCACACGGTTGGTAAGCAAGGATCCGGTGCCCGCGAGGGCGCCGGATCTTTTTTTGGCTGTTCGTCCATCGGGAGTGGTTCAGGGCAGGGCAAGGCCGCCGCGCTATCCTGCCCCATGGCCCAGGCACACTGCTCCGGTTGCACCGCGCAATGCTGCCGGCTTACTGCCGTGCTGGCGCCGTCGGAGTGCGTCCCCTCGAACCTGACCACCGAGATTGCCGATGGCGTGCTGGCCATGGCCAAAAGCGCGGACGGCTGGTGCGTGGCGCTCGACCGGGAATCCATGTCCTGCGGCATCTATGCCGAACGGCCGATGGTCTGCAGGCGCTTTGAAATGGCCGGCCCCTATTGCAGCGCCATCTTCGACGGTGCAGGACGGGCTTAGCCGCGTTCAGGCAATCTTGATCCCGCTGCGCGGCCAGCCCTGCCATCATGTGTGCGGAACCTTACGCCTGTCGCGTGGGTCAGATGGACGCCATGAACCTGCCACCCCCCATGCCCGCAATCGACCCCACGCCCTTCGTTGACACCCCCGAACACGACCGCCTGCATGCCGGCTTCCGCGCGCTGCGCGACTCGCTCGCGGCCGAGATCGTCGGCCAGGACGCGCTGGTCGAGCGCCTGCTGACCGCACTGCTGGCCGATGGCCACCTGCTGGTGGAAGGCGCCCCGGGGCTGGCCAAGACCACCGCCATCCGCGCACTGGCAGCGCGCCTGGAGGCCGACTTCTCGCGGGTGCAGTTCACCCCGGACCTGCTGCCCGCCGACCTGACCGGCACCGAGATCTGGCGCCCGCAGGAGGGACGCTTCGAATTCGTGCCCGGTCCGATCTTCCACCCCATCCTGCTGGCCGACGAGATCAACCGGGCCCCGGCCAAGGTGCAGTCGGCGCTGCTGGAGGCCATGGGCGAGCGCCAGGTCACCGTGGGCCGGCATACCTATGCGCTGCCCGCGCTGTTCCTGGTGATGGCCACCCAGAATCCGATCGAGCAGGAGGGCACCTTCCCGTTGCCCGAAGCCCAGCTGGACCGGTTCCTGATGCACGTGCGGATCGGCTATCCCGACTCCAACGCCGAAGCCGAGATCCTGCGCCTGGCCCGCGAGCGCGCGCGTGATGCGCTCGGTACGCCTCCGGCGGCGCCGGCGCGCATGCCGCTGGACGACGTGTTCGCCGCCCGCCGCGCGGTGCTCTTGCTGCACATGGCGCCGGCGCTGGAGCGTTACCTGATTGAACTGGTCCTGGCCACGCGCGATCCGGGCCGCTATGACCCGGCGCTGGCAAAGCGCATCGCCTGGGGTGCAAGTCCGCGCGGCTCGATCGCGCTGGAGCGATGCGCGCGTGCGCGCGCCTGGCTGGCCGGACGCGACTTCGTGACCCCCGAGGACGTGCGCAGCGTCGCCCCCGACGTGCTGCGCCACCGCGTGCTGCCCAGCTATGAAGCCACCGCCGAAGGTTGGGATGGCGAGCGGCTGGTGGCCGAGCTGCTGGCCCGCATCCCGGTGCCTTGAGATCCGCATGACTGCCCCGGATGACACTGCTGCCGATGCGCTGGCGGGCAACGGCGTGCAGCCGAGCCTGGCCGAACTGGTCGCCTTGCGGCGCAGCGCGCACCGGCTGGCACCGGCGCGACGCGGGCGGCTGGCGCATGCCGGGCAGGCGCCCTCGCCAATGCGCGGGCGCGGCATGGAGTACGCAGAGTCGCGCGAGTACGTCGCCGGCGATGATGCGCGACACATCGACTGGCGGGTGACGGCGCGCACCGGGCGCGCGCATACCAAGCTGTTCCGGGCCGAACGCGAACGCCAGACACTGCTGGTGGCCGACACCGACCCGGTGCTGTATTTCGGCACCCGGGTGCGCTTCAAGTCGGTGCAGGCCGCGCGGGTCGGTGCCGTCGCGGCGTGGCTGGCACAACGCCAGGGCGACCGCCTGTCCGCACTGCGCGGCAGCCGCAGCGAAGCACCGATCCCACCGGCCGGCGGTACGCGGGGCGTGCTCCGCGTACTCGACGCACTGACCCGCTGGTACGCCGCGCCGCCGCCCGACGACGCCGGCCTCGACCACGCACTGCAGCAGGCCGCGCGCGTGCTGCGCCCTGGCGCGCGCGTGGTGGTGCTGGCCGATCCGGCGCGCGCGGCCGCCATCGACATTCCGCGCTGGACCGCGCTGGCCATGCACCATGAAGTGCAGCTGATGCTGCTGGCCGATCCGCTGGAGCTGGCGCCGCCGGATGGCGTGCTGCCGTTCCTGTCGCAGGGCCGGCAGGTGGTGCTGGACCTGCACGATCGTGCCGTGCGCGAACACTGGCACGCCCGCTTCGTCGAACCGCTGGAAACGCTGCAGCGCAGCCTCGGCGCCCGCCGCATCCAGGTGCACGTGGTCAGTACCGACGATGCCAGCGATTGCTGGCTCGGTCCGCAGCCGTCGGCGGTGGTCGCATGAGCGCGGCCACCTCGCTGCCGCTGCGCGATGTGCACCTGCCGCCCATCCCGTCCTGGTGGCCGCTGCCCTTGGGCTGGTGGCTGGTGCTGGCGGCGCTGGCGCTGGTCGTGCTGTTGGCCTGGGCGTGGCGCGCGCATCGACGGCGCCAGCAGCGGCGCTGGCTGCGGGTGTTCGACACGGCGGTCAATGCTGAGCAGGACGGCAGTGCCCAGGTAGCCGCGATGGCCGAACTGCTGCGCCGCGCCGCGCGCCGCCGCCAACCGGGCGCGGAACTGCTGCAGGGCCAGGCCTGGCTGGAATTCCTCGATGCCCCCGGCAGCCGCGCCTTCTCCGACGGCGATGGACGCCTGCTGCTGGACGGGGGCTACCGTCGCAGCCTCGACGCTGCCGACGTGCAGCGCGTGCGCGATCTCGCGCGCGCACGCTTCCTTGAACTGATCAGCAGGCGCGGCCGATGAACCCGGCCCTGTCTTCCGTGCTGCCGTGGCTGGATGTGTTGGCCTGGCCGTGGGCGTTGTTGGCATTGCCGCTGCCGTGGCTGATGCGCTGGTGGCCGCGCCGCAACGCAGCGGCTCCCGCGCTGCGCGTGCCGTATGCCGCCGGTGCGCTGGCCGAACTCGGCCAGGCCAGTGGCGTGGCCGGCTGGCGGATCGGGCGGCTGCTGCTGTGGCTGGCCTGGGCCTGCCTGTGCGTGGCCATGGCCCGGCCACAGCAACTCGGCGAACCGGTCACTCCGCCGCAGCAGGGCCGGCAGATGATGCTCGCCGTGGACGTCTCCGGCAGCATGAGCGAGCCGGACATGATGCTGGGCAACCAGGTCGTGCAGCGTCTGTCCGCCGCAAAAGCGGTGCTGGCCGATTTCCTCGACCGCCGTGCCGGCGACCGCGTCGGGCTGCTGATCTTCGGCGAGCGTGCCTACACGCTGACCCCGATCACCGCCGACCTCACCACCGTGCGCAACCAGCTGACGGACAGCGAAGTCGGCCTGGCCGGCCGCGACACCGCCATCGGCGATGCCATCGCACTGGCGGTCAAGCGCCTGCGCGAACAGCCCGAAGGCCAACGCGTGCTGATCCTGCTGACCGACGGCGTCAGCAACGCCGGCGTGCTGCAGCCGCTGCGCGCAGCCGAACTGGCCAAGGCCGAAGGCGTGCGCGTGTATCCGGTGGCATTCGGCGGCGACGGTGGCATGAGCCTGTTCGGCGTGCAGATCGCCGCCGGCGACGACCCGGTGGACGAGGCCACGCTGCGCCGCATCGCCGAACTGACCGGCGGCCGTGCGTTCCGCGCGCGCAACACCGACGAACTGGCGGGCATCTATGCCGAGCTGGACCGGCTGGAGCCGATCACCGCCGCAGGCGCGGCGGTGCGTCCCTATATCGAACGTTATGCGTGGCCGCTGGCGCTGGCCATGCTGCTGGGTGGGCTGGGCTGGCTGCTGCCGAGGCGCTGGGCATGAATACCCTCTTGAGCCACGTGCATCTGGCGCGCCCGGCACTGCTCTGGGCGCTGGCCGCACTGCCGCTGATCGCGCTGCTCTGGACCTGGCGCCGCCGGCGCAGCAGCGTCTGGCGGCAGAACGTGGATGCGCACCTGCTGCCGCACCTGCTGGTGGCCGGCGGGCGCCGCGCCTGGAGCGGGCTGGCGCTGCTGTTGCTGGGCTGGACACTGGCCGTGGTGGCCCTGGCCGGACCGGGTTGGCGACAACTGCCGCAGCCGCTGTGGCAGGCACCGGCGCCGCTGGTGGTGGCGCTGGACCTTTCATCGCGCACCACCGCCACCGACCTGCCGCCGTCGCGCCTGCTGCAGGCGCGGGCCAAGCTGGCCACGCTGCTGCGCGAGCGCAGCGGCGGGGAAGTGGCGTTGCTGGCCTACGCCGACGATGCCTTCACCGTTGCCCCGTTGACCGGCGACGCCGCCAACGTGGCGCTGTACCTGGATGCGCTGGCCCCGGACGTGATGCCACGCGACGGCCAACGCGCCGACCGTGCGATTGAAGCGGCGGTGCTGTTGCTGCAGCAGTCCGGCGCCAAGGGCGGCGATATCCTGCTGCTGACCGACCGTGCCGATGACGCCGCACGTGCTGCCGCCGCTGCCGCCAAGGCGCAGAACATCCACGTCTCGGTACTCGGACTCGGCACTGCGGCCGGTGCGGCCTACCGCAGCGGCGATGGCCAGATCGCGCGCGCGCAGCTGGAGCCGGACACGCTGCGCGCGGTGGCCGATGCCGGCGGTGGTCGCTACGCGCCGGTGGCTGACGACGAAGGTGATCTGAAGGCGCTGGGCGTGCTGACCCCGCGCGCCAGCGCAGGCGAGCAGCAACGCCGCGAAGGCGAAGGCCTGGCCTGGCGCGACGAAGGCTTCTGGCTGCTGCCGCCGTTGATGCTGCTTTCGCTGTGGGCCTTCCGTCGCCGTGGCGTGGCGGCCGTGGCCCTGGTCTGCGTGATGCTGCCACTGGCCATGCCCGCGCCCGCGCAGGCCGCCGAACGCAACTGGTGGCAGCGCGCCGACCAGCGCGACCAGCAGCGCGTGGCCGAGGGGGTGGAAGCCTACCGGCGAGGCGATTTCCAGGCAGCACAGCAGCAGTTCGAGGGTGTGAACGACGCCGAGGCCCGCTACAACCTCGGCAACGCGCTGGCCCGGCAGGGCCAGTACGACGCGGCGATTGCCGCCTACGACCAGGCGCTGGCCCTGCGCCCGGGCATGCCCGATGCGGTGGCCAACCGTGCCGCCGTGGACGCCGCCCGCAAGCGCAAGCCGCCACCGGGTGCCGGGCAGCAACCGCAGCAGCAACAGCAGAAGCAGAATCAGTCGCAGCAGTCCCAGCAGCAACAACAGCAACAGAAACAGGACCCCTCCCCGAAAGGCGAGCAGGGCCAGCCCAAGCCGGGGCAGGGCACGCCGCCGCAGGACCCGCAGGCGGGCAAGCCCGATCCGGGCGAGCAGGCGCGGGCCGATGCGGCCCAGCGCGAGCGCATGCGCCAAGCATTGGAAAAACAACAGGCCGACGCCGGCAATACCCCGGCGCAGCGCCGCGAGGCGAATGAGACGCCGCAGCAGCGCGAGCAGCGCCAGGCGGTCGAAGCGTGGATGCGGCGGGTGCCCGATGAACCGGGCAACCTGCTGCGGCAGAAATTCCAACTGGAAAGCGAACGCAGGAAACGGGACGGACAATGAGCGCAGCATCCCCCACGCAACGTTGGTGGCGCGCCTGCGCCTGGCTGCTGCTGGGCGTGAGCAGCCTGGCCCAGGCCCAGCCCCGCGCGTGGCTGGATCGCGATGCGATCAGCGACACCGACACGGTCACGCTCAATATCGAGACCGATGCCGGCGCACCGGATTACGCGCCGTTGCAGGCCGATTTCGAGCTCAGCGGCCAGACCAGCAGCCGCCAGGTGCAGTGGAGCCAGGGCGCGATGCAGTCGCGCTCGTTGTACGGCGTAGCGCTCAGCCCCCGGCGCAGTGGCGTGCTGACCATTCCCGCGCTCCAGGTGGGCGCGGCGCGGACCGCGCCATTGCAGTTGACCGTGGCTGCCAGTGCCGCCGCCACGCCCGCCGTGCCCGGCAACGCCACTGCCTTTGTCGAAATGGAGGTCGATGACGCCAGCCCCTACGTGCAGCAGAGCGTGGGCGTGGTGGTGCGCCTGTACTACGCTTCGCAACTGCTGTCGGGCGAACTGGGCGTGGATGCGCCCGAAGGCGCCTCGATGCAGCGCGTCGGCGAGGATCGCAGCCTGGTCCGCGAGATCAACGGGCGGCGCTACAACCTGGTCGAGCGCCGGTACCTGCTCATTCCCGAGCGCAGCGGGCCGCTGGTGCTGCCGGGCGCGCGCTTCAACGGCCGCAGCGCGGGCGGCTTCTTCGATGACCTGTTCGGTGGCGATGGCCGGCTGCGCGCCAACGCGCCCGACCGCACCCTGCAGGTGCAGGCACAACCCGACGCCGCACCGCAGCCGTGGTTGCCACTGCACGACCTGCGCCTGCGCTACACCGCCGCGCCTACCCGCGCCCGCGCCGGCGAGGCGGTCACGGTGGTAGTGGAAGCGGTGGCCGACGGCGCCACCCGTGCGCAGTTCCCCGAGCTGCCGCCGCTGGATGCCGGTCCGGGCGCGCAGGTGTTCGCCGAGCCGCCGCAGTACGACGAAACCTTCAACGGCAGCACCCCGCGCCTGACCCTGACCCGCCGCTATTCGGTGGTGCCCCGCCAGCCGGGCACCCTGGTGATTCCCGGCCCGCGCATGGCCTGGTGGGATGTGCGTGGCCGCCAGGCGCGCACCGCCTCGCTGCCCGACCTCAGCCTGGCCGTGGCCGCCGGCGCCCCGGGTACGGTGCCGCCGCCGACCGCGCTGGATACCACCTCGCCCTTGCCCGGGACCACCGCCACGCCGTCCGACGCCGTCACCGTGGCGGCCGCGGCCAGCCGTCCCTGGGGCTGGATCGCGGCAGCGGCCGGCTTTGCGGCGCTGTGGCTGCTGACCCTGGCGTGGGCGTGGCGGCGCCGACGCGTGGCAGCGCCCGGCGCATCCCACGCTGCGGTGGGGCCGGCTGCCTCCGCACAGGTCCCGTCGCGCGGTGAGCTGCGCCGCGCCTTGGACCACGAAGGGCTGGACGCGATCGTCGCGCTGCTGGGCAGGATGGGCGGCGTACACGGCCTCGATGCCGTGCTGGCGCGGCTGGCCGACCCGGCCCAACGGCAGGCCCTGAGCGACATGCAGGCCGCGCGCTGGAGCCGCGACGGCGGCGATGCGACCCAGGCGCGACAGGCGCTGCGCCGCGCCTTCCATGACGGACCGCACTGGCAGCCGCCGCAGACCGCAGAAAATACTGGGCTGGCGCCGCTCTATCCTTCGGGACGCTGAGCGGCCCCCGGGCCGGGTTGGCCGGCTTTGCTAAGCTCTTTCTCTAATTTTCAAGGAACACCGCTCCATGACTGAGGCCGCAACGACCCGGCAGAAGCTGCCATTGCATTGGAAAATGGGCATTGGCTTCGGGCTTGGCCTGCTGCTGGGGCTGATCGTGCACGCTGTCGGGCCGGGCATTCCCTGGCTGCCCGATGCCGCCCGCGCGGTGATGACCTACCTGACCACGCCGCTGTCGGGCCTGTTCCTCAACCTGATCTTCATGCTGATCGTGCCGCTGATCTTCTCGGCGCTGGTGATGGGCGTGTCGGAGATGGGCGACATCCGCTCGCTCGGCCGGATCGGCTGGAAGACCCTGGCCTACACCGTGCTGCTGTCGGGCATCGCGGTTGGCCTGGGCCTGGTGCTGGTGAACGTGCTCAAGCCGGGCGTAGGCGTGGACCCGGCCATGGCCCAGCAGCTGCTGCACGAGAACGTCGAGCGCAGCCGCGAGATCGTGGCCAACATCGGCGAGCAGCCCAAGGGCATGGACATGCTGCTGTCGATCGTGCCCAGCAACGTGCTGGCCGCCGCCTCCAGCAACGGCGCGATCCTGTCGCTGATGTTCTTCGCGCTGATGTTCGGCATCGGCATGGTGCTGTCGCCGGATGAGAAGACCGCGCCACTGCGCAAGGTCATCGAAGGCGTGTTCGAAGTCTCGATGACCCTGATCAACCTGGTCATCCGCCTGGCGCCGTACGCGGTGGCCTGCTTCATGTTCAACCTGGCCGCGATCTTCGGCTTCGACCTGCTGATCCGCCTGGGCGCCTACGTGGGCGTGGTGGTGCTGGCGCTGGCACTGCACATGGTGGTGACGTACGGTGCGGCGGTGTGGCTGTCGGGGCGTTCGCCGCTGGCGTTCTTCCGCGATACCCAGGAGGCCACGGTGATGGCGTTCTCCACCGCCTCCAGCAACGCGACCCTGCCGACCGCGCTGCGCGTGGCCGACCAGATGGGGCTGCCGCAGAAGGTATCGCGCTTCGTGCTCACCGTGGGCGCCACTGCCAACCAGAACGGCACCGCGCTGTTCGAGGGCGTGACGGTGATCTTCCTGGCGCAGTTCTTCGGCGTGGACCTGAGCATCACCCAGCAGCTGATGGTGATGGTGGTCTGCATCCTGGGTGGCATCGGCACCGCCGGCGTGCCGTCCGGCTCGCTGCCGGTGGTGGCGATGATCTGCGCCATGGTCGGCGTGGACCCGATGGGCATCGGCCTGATCCTGGGCGTGAACCACTTCCTGGACATGTGCCGCACCGCGCTCAACGTCACCGGCGACCTGGCCCTGACCACCCTGGTAGCCAAGGGCGAAAGTGATGAAAGTCACATTCCCGGGCCTGTCGCGCCGCGCGATTGAATGCGAGGTTGATGCCATGGATACTGGCCCGGCGCATGGAAGGCGCCGGGTCGGCGTCGTGCGGGGAAAGGAGAATCACATTCATGAAGAAGTATCTGGTGGTGGCCGTGCTCGGCCTGCTGGCGTTCGATGCCAGCGCGAAGTCGGAATGCCCGAACTACAAGCAGGAAGGCAGTTACTTCGCGGGCCGCAAGTTCACCAACTGGGACGTTGTTCCGGTGTCGGCGGACGTGGCGTACAAGCGCATCAAGGTGGAAGGCGTGAGCTCGGGCTTGACCCTGAAGTCGGAAGACAAGGAAGCAGGCCTGCTGATGTTCGAGCAGAACGCCAGCGGCTCCAACGGCCAGGTCACCCTGCCGTGGAACGTGGTGATCACCCCGCAGGGAGCGACGTCCTCCAAGGTCATGGTCACCAAGCTGACCCCGGGTGGCTACGCTACCGGTGAGAAGTTCCAGCGTGAATCGACCTGTGCGGTGATCAATTCGGCCACCGGCGAGGCCTGATCCACGACGTCCAGGCTGAAACGCCCCGCCCAGCGGGGCGTTTTCGTTGGTGTACCGCAGCCGTCTTCACACACCCGGGCAGCCTGACCCGCCCGGTGGACTGTGGGACAATGGGTGGCCCGCAGCCAGCGGGAGCCTCCCGACCCCGACAGAACCATGACGCAGCCCACCCGCCGCCAGTTGGCCAACGCCATCCGCTTCCTTGCCGCTGATGCGGTCGAAACCGCCAAGTCCGGGCATCCCGGCATGCCGATGGGCATGGCAGATATCGCCGAAGTCCTCTGGAACGACTATCTCCGTCACAACCCGAACAATCCGAAGTGGTTCAACCGCGACCGCTTCGTGCTGTCCAACGGCCACGGCTCGATGCTGCAGTACGCGCTGTTGCACCTGAGCGGCTACGACCTGCCGATCGAACAGCTCAAGCAGTTCCGCCAGCTCGGCAGCAAGACCGCCGGCCATCCGGAACACCATGAAACCCCCGGGGTGGAAACCACCACCGGTCCGCTCGGCCAGGGCCTGGCCAACGCGGTTGGTTTCGCGCTGGCCGAAAAGCTGCTGGCCCAGCGCTACAACCGCCCCGAGCACGAGATCGTCGACCACCGCACCTGGGTGTTCCTGGGCGACGGCTGCCTGATGGAAGGCATTTCCCACGAAGCGGCCTCGCTGGCCGGCACCTGGGGCCTGGGCAAGCTGGTCTGCTTCTGGGACGACAACCACATCTCCATCGACGGCAACACCGCCGGCTGGTTCACCGACAACACCCCCGAGCGTTTCGAAGCCTATGGCTGGAACGTGGTGCGCGGCGTCGATGGCCACGACCCGGAAAGCATCAAGGCCGCCATCGACAGTGCGCTGGCGCAGTCCGACAAGCCGACCCTGATCTGCTGCCGCACCACCATTGGTTTCGGTTCGCCGGGCAAGGCCGGCAAGGAATCCAGCCACGGCGCACCGCTGGGCAAGGACGAGCTGGAAGCCACCCGCAAGCAGCTGGGCTGGAACTACGGCCCGTTCGAGATCCCCGAAGAGATCTACGCCGGCTGGCGTGCCGGTGGTACCGGCACCGTGCGCCAGGCCGAGTGGGACCAGCAGTTCGACAAGTACGCCGCGCAGTTCCCGGCCGAAGCCGAAGAGCTGACCCGCCGTTCGAATGGCGAGCTGCCGGCCGATTTCGTCGCCAAGGCCGATGCCTACATCGCCCAGGTCCAGGCCGAAGGCCAGACCATTGCCTCGCGCAAGGCCTCGCAGCTGGCCATTGAAGCCTTCGCGCCGTTGCTGCCGGAGCTGGTGGGTGGTTCGGCCGATCTGGCGCACTCCAACCTGACCCTGTGGAAGGCCAGCAAGTCGGTCGCCACTGACGACCCGAATGCCAACTACGTGTACTACGGCGTGCGCGAGTTCGGCATGACCGCCATTGCAAATGGCCTGGCCCTGCATGGCGGCTTCATTCCGTTCGACGCCACCTTCCTGGTGTTCAGCGACTACGCCCGCAACGGCGTGCGCATGAGCGCGCTGATCCCGGCCCATGCCATCCACGTGTACACCCACGACTCGATCGGTCTCGGCGAAGACGGCCCGACCCACCAGCCGGTGGAGCACCTGGCCTCGCTGCGCTACATCCCGAACAACGATGTGTGGCGCCCGTGCGATGCGGTCGAATCGGCGGTCAGCTGGAAGGCGGCAATCACCCGCCAGGACGGCCCGAGCTGCCTGGTGTTCAGCCGCCAGAACCTGCCGCACCAGCCGCGCAGCACCGACCAGGTGGCACAGATCGCCCGGGGCGGTTACGTGCTGGCCGATGCCGAAGGCGGCGTGCCCGACGTGATCCTGATCGGTACCGGTTCGGAAGTGGGCCTGGCCGTGGCCGCCAAGGCCGAGCTCGACGCCGCCGGGATCAAGACCCGCGTGGTCTCGATGCCGTCCACCGATGTGTTCGAGCGCCAGGATGCGGCCTACCGTGAATCGGTGCTGCCCAACGCGGTGCGCAACCGCGTGGCGGTCGAAGCCGGCGTCACCGGTTTCTGGCGCGAGTACGTGGGCCTGGACGGTGCGGTGATCGGTATCGACACCTTCGGCGCATCGGCCCCGGCCGAAGCGCTGTACAAGCACTTCGGTATCACCACCGATGCGGTGGTGGCTGCTGCGAAGGCGCAGCTGGCCAGGTAAGGGCGAGCAACCGACGTAGTCCAGACGGCGCTTCCCGAAACGGAAGCGCCGTTTTCATTTGTCCGCGCTGCGTTACGCGGTGCGCGCCAAGCCCAACCGCACCAGACGCGCTTCAACTTTCTCGCCGAACGTCTTCGGCGCATCCAATCCCATCCGCTGCAGGTACACCACGTCGCCATCGCCGGCCGGCTGGGTAAACGCAGCCAGCACCGTGCGCAGCTTCGCGCCCGGGGTCTGGGTGTTCTGCTTCAACCAGCCCAATGCCTTTACCAGGTGCTGCTCCACTTCGGTGAAATCGCTGCCCAGCGGGTAATCGGGCAGGGCGCCGGACTGCCGGAACGGCGCCAGCGATGCACTCACCGCGGCGGCCGTATTGCGTCGTGCCCAATGCTCCGGCGCGACAAAACCATCCGCCAGCTTCTTCGAGGCCTTCGCCTTCTGCAGCAGGTTGGCCTGGAACGCCGCATCGGTGATCGCCGCCATGCCGGTCACACAGTCCTCGTCGGTGAGGTTGCGCAGGTCGGCGATGCCATATTCGTTGATGTAGATATCGCGCAGGTGGCGCGGAATCGTGGTGTGCCCGTAGTTCCAGCGCACGTTCGACTGCAGCGTGCCCTTGTCCTCGCGGGTCGCGCGGAACATCAGCGCGCTGCGTGCCTCGGGCAGCGCGTGCGCCATCGCCACGAAGTTGTACTGGCCGCCCACGCCGGAGACCACGCGCCCGTCTTCCAGCGCATCGGACACCGCCGCGCCCAGCGCGGTGGCCATCATGCAGGAATTGAAGAAACGCGCATGCCGGCGCTGCAGCCGTTCCAGCGCTTCGTTGCCGCCATACAGCTGGTTGATCTCGCTGATCCGGCGCATGCCGATCGCGCGGGATTCCGCTTCCGGCAAGTCGCGCAGCCACTGGTAGAACTCCGGCGAGCCCAGGTAGAACGCGCCATGCAGGTATTCGCCTTCCGCTTCCAGCGTGGCGTGGTCGATGGTCAGCGTGCTGCCGCTTTCAATCCGCTCCATCAGCGCCAGGTCATCGTGCACCTTGCGTCGAATCACCCCGGTCTGCACCAGGCGGCGGAAGCCTTCGTTGAGCATCTCACTGCAGCCGTACAGACCCACCTCGAACGGCTCCAGCCCGCCGCATTCGAGCACCGTCGGGTGGCTGGCCAACGTCGGGTCCAGCGCGTGCAGGATCTGCCGGTAGCGGGCGTTGTCGGTGTGGCGCAGCACCAGCGCGTGGCTGATCGCATCGGCCAGCGTGCCGATGCCGATCTGCAGCGTGCCACCATCGCGGACCAGTGCGCTGGCATACAGCCCAATGGCGTAGTCCGCATCGCTGACCGGCTGGCGCGGCAGACCGAACAGCGCCGGATACGGCGCCGGCGGCGTGATCACCAGGTCGAAGAAGGACACATCCACCGTGGCCGAGCCGCCCAGGTAGGGCAACTGCGGATCGATCTCGGCAATCAGCAGCGGGCGCGGCAGGCCGCGCGCCAGCATGGCGTCGATCGTGTCCTGGGTGATGTCGTTGTTGCAGGACAGCGACAGGCGCCGGTCGTCGGGCCGCATCGCCACTTTCTGCACGATCGCGTGCGGCGCGCGCTGCGCCACCGCATCGGCGGCATGGGTGTAGTTGAGGCTGGTGTAGCCGCGCTGGGCCTGCGATGAACCGAGCAGCGCGCCGGACTGCATGTAGAACTCCTCCACCTGCACGTGGTCGGGCAGGCGGTCGCGCACCATCGCATCGGCATAGGCCAGGCGCGGGAAATCCTCGCCGAAATGGCGCGCCGCGAACGGTGCCATGAAGCGCGCCTCCAGCCCGCCGCCGGGCTTGGGCGGGTTCAACGACAGCGCGGTGTAGATCTGCAGCGGGCGCGACGGGTCGTTCTCGATCCGCGCATACAGCGCGTTGAGCAGCCGGTGCGGCTTGCCCAGTGCCAGCGGTGCGCCGATGCGCAGCGGCCCGTCAACACGCTGCAACAGCCAGTCGGTGGCAGCGTCCAGGTCGGTGAGATGCTCGGTCATTCGGCGTTCCTGCAAAGTCTTGAAAAGCATTACAGCACTTCCGGCTTGAACGGACCGCGACGCAGGGGCTTGACAGGGCCAAGGATTACGCGCGTAATCGATCCGTCGATTACGGATGTAAATGATGAGCCAGATCAGCGAAGCCGAAGCCGTTGTCATGGAAGTGCTCTGGAACCGGCACCCGCAGGGCGCCGACGAGGTGGTGGCGGCGCTGGCCGACCACGACTGGGCAGAACCCACCATCAAGACCCTGCTCAACCGCCTGCTTACCAAGGGCGCGATCAGCGCCAGCCGTGAGGGCCGCCGCTATCTGTACTCGCCGGTGCTGCAGCGGCAGGCCTGGGTGGCCGAACAGAGCAGCGGCCTGCTGGACAAGCTGTTCGCCGGCCGGGTCGCGCCGTTGGTGGCCCATTTCAGCGAACGCGGCGAGTTGAGCGCGCAGGACATCGCCGAACTGAAGAAGCTGATCCAGGAGCTGGACCATGACTGAGCTGCTGCAGGGAGTGCTGCTGGCAAGCATGTGGGTGTCGATCGCCGTGGTGCTGCTGGCCGCGCTGCGCCCGCTGCTGCGCCGGCTGGGCGGCGCACCGCTGGTGTACCGGAGCTGGTGGCTGCTGCCGCTGGTGCTGCTGGCACCGCTGTTGCCACTGCCCGGCGTGCCACTCGTCGAGGCCACGCCGGTGCACGCGCTGGGGGCTGCGCTGCGTGCGCCGGAGCTGCCCGCCGACGCGGTGCTGTGGCCGGCTATGCTGGTCGCGCTGTGGGCGGCCGGCGCACTGCTGGCCGGCATCCGCCAGTGGCGTGGCCAGCGCCGTTTCGAGCGTGGCATGGGCGCGCTTCACCCGCGAAGCGATGGCAGCTGGCAGGCCAGCGCCGATCCCGGCCTGCCGGCCCTGGTGGGCCTGTGGTCACCGCGCGTGGTGGTCGGCCCGGATTTCGACCTGCGCTTCAGCGCGGCCGAACGCGCGCTGATCCTGCAGCATGAATTCCAGCACCGCCGGCATGGCGATCACTGGGCCAATGCCGCGCTGGCACTGCTGCGCTGCCTGTTCTGGTTCCATCCGTTGTTGCCGTGGGCCTCGCGCCGCTTCCTGCGCGACCAGGAACTGGCCTGCGACGCACGCACGGTCGACCCGCATCCGGCCTCGCGCCGGCTCTACGCCAACGCGCTGCTGAAGGCGCAGTTGGTCCACCCGGTTGCGCCCATGGCCTGCCACTGGCGTAGCCAACCGATGTTGAAGGAGCGAATTGCCATGATGAAGGAACACAAGCGCAGCGCGTTGCCGTGGGTGACCGGCCAGGTACTGGTGGTGGGGCTGTGCATGGGGCTGGGCGCGGTCGCCTGGGCCAGCCAGGCCGGCAGCGGCGGCAGCCCGGCGATCAGTGCCGAACCGTTCCAGTTCGCGCAGGAAGATGCGGCCAAGGCAGGGCTGGAGCGCCCGGTGACGATCGACAGGATGCCGCCGCCGAGCTATCCCGCCAGCGCGTTCGAAAACAACCAGAGCGGCGAAGTGGTGCTGCGGGTGGAGGTGGACGCACAGGGCAGGGTCAGCGATGTGCGCGTGCTCAGTGCCACCAACCCGGGCGTGTTCGACGCCGCGTCGATCGCTGCAGCCCGGCAGTGGACCTACCATCCGGCGATGAAGGACGGCAAAGCGGTGGCGGCCGCGGTCCGCATTCCAGTGAACTTCGCCATGACTGAAACGGTGACCGGCCAGTGAGGTGGCAACTGCCTGCGGCGGTTGCGCTCGTGGTGGCGGTCGCTGGCTGTGCCGGCCACGACCGCCTCACCACGGTGGATTCACGGGCCGAAACGGTCGGCCACCAGCGGCTGCGGGCTGACGCGACGGGAGGGGAAGGGCAGGTGGAGGCTTACACGCTCAAACCCAGCGAGGGCTACCGGATGCCGCAACTGTTTGCGGCGCCGGACCCTGTGCTGGGGGAGCGCGATCCACGCCGGGAGTTGCCGCCCACCACGGTCTGCCTGCAGGTGGTGGTGAGCGCCGACGGCACGGTGGAACGCAGCGTGCCGGTGAGTGATCGCAGTGAGTGCATTGCCGGCGGCGCGCCTGAAAACCGGGTGCTGGTGGAAGCAGCACAGGAAGCGGTCGCGATGTGGCGCTACTCGCCTGCGGCGGTCTGCCACTTCGCGGCAGGCCACGCGCCGGCCGACCGCAGCGACTGTCGCGATGCCGAGCGGGTGGAGCCGGTGGCGGTGAGCCTGTTCTACGCTTTCACGTTCGAGATCGTGCACGGCCAGCACACGGTGAAGACGCGGTAAAACCACGCGCTGCGCGGTTTTTACGCCCCGCCCTGGATGTTCGCCTTTACCGACGGGTGCATCAACTTTGGCTCGGCAAGCGTGGCGTCGCGCGCTTGCCGGGTCGCTACGAACGCCGCCTCGCTCACCCCGTCATGCAGGTGGATGTTATGTGCGCGCTGCTCGCCGATGGTGGTTTCATTGGCGACCGCGCGCCCGCCCGGGCCGTAGTCGTGGCAGATGAACACCCGGGTGGCATCGGGCAGGGCCAGCAGGCGTTGGATCGAGCGGTACAGCAGGGCGGCGTCGCCCCCGGGAAAATCACAGCGTGCCGTCCCGCCATCGGGCATGAACAGCGAATCGCCGGTGAACAGGGCATCACCGATCCGGTACGCCACGCTGTCGCTGGTATGTCCGGGAACGGCAATGACCTCCGCTGCGATGTCACCCACGGCAAAGCGCTCGCCATCGGCGAACAGATGGTCGAACTGTGAGCCGTCGGTGGGCACGTCCAGCCCATAGCGCGGAGCGAAGGTGCGTTGCACCTCCACAATGCCGTCGCCCATCGCCAGCGTCGCCTGCGGCCATTGCTGCTTCAGCCAGCGCCCAGCGCTGACATGGTCGGCATGCGCATGCGTTTCCAGCAGCCAGCGCACCTCGAGCGCGTGGCCGCGCACATGCGCCAGCAGCGGCTGCAGCGCACCGGACCCGACCGCGTCGGTGTCCGGGTCGTAATCCAGCACCGGGTCGATCACCGCCGCCTGCCGGGTGGCCGGGTCATGCACCACGTAACTGAAGGTGTTGCTGTCCGGGTGGAAGAAACTGGCGACGTGCGGTGACATGGTGAAACCTCAGCGCTTACCCAACGTGTCGTTGAGCAGCACCGCCAGGCGTTCCCCGGCCAGGCGCAGTTCGCTTTCGGCGACCGGCAGGTACGTGGCGGTGTACTCGGGCGCCAGCGTACGCTGGGCCGGGTAAACGCCAGGTGCAATGGCGATGCGGCAGCTGGCCTCGGCCCACTGCACCGCATCGTTGCCGATCGCCGAGCGCTTGCCCACCTTCGGCGCCTTCAGCGCGGCCAGGCGCCGGGTATAGGCGTCATCGTCCAGCTTGAGCGTGTTCAGCATGCCGCTGTCCCACAGCGAATGCAGGTTGGTGCCGCGCCCGTTGAACTGCACCTGGAAGTCATTGCCGCCCTTGTCATGGCCGTAACCGGCATGCATGGGCTGGTGGATGTCGCCGACGAAATGCACGACGAACTTGAGTGCCTGCGCGCGTTCGGCATCGGGGCGGCTGCGATCGCCCAGGATGGCGGTCTGGGTCTTCAACGCTTCCACCACGCAGTTGCCATTGCGGCAGTTGCGCTCGACCTCGTAGTGGCAATCATCCTCGCCAATGTTCACGTAATGCCAGCCGGCCGAACGCTTGCCAAGGCCGGGATCCTTGGCGCGCAGTTCATCGGCCCACGGCGCAATGGAGGCCAGGGTGGCGCCCGGTTCGGTGGCCAGCAGCCGCGCCACTTCGGCGCGGGTCTGCGGGGTAAGGCGCGGTTCGGCAACGCGGGCGACCAGGCGGTGGCCCTGTGCGCCCCAGGCCAGGGCATCGGTGGATACGAGGGTGAGGGCGGCCAGCAGCGCGGCGGACGTCAACAGGGAGGCAATTTTCATCGGCCCATTCTAACGATCCGCTCAGGCGCTGACCTTTTCCGGATCTGGCCAGCTGGCGATGCCGCCGGCGCAACGGGGTGGCCCCGGCGGAATCCGGGACTCTGCCGGGGGCCGTTCCCGCTACAGCGCCACTGGGCGCGAGAACACGTAGGAGGGGTCGAAGACCTTCCCACTGCGCTTCGACTGCAGGGCATGAGCTGCGCGCGGATCATTCGCGGCGTCGCCATGCTGTGCCATCAGCGCTGGGGTGGGCGAGGTATCGGACGCAGGGCGCTGCTGCCGTTGCAGCAGCCAGCTGCGCAGCAGCGTCGTCACCGGTGCGAGCCGCTCTTTGTCAGCGCGGGGAAGCGTTGCTGTCGCCGCCTCGAAGCTGTCCGTCACCGCTCTCACGAACTGCGGGTCGGCGTTTTCCTCGAGCAGCACCGCCACTGCCTTGACGTGCCCGCCCTGCATGGCGAATGCCAGCGGGGACTGCTCTGCGTTGGAGTCGTTGGGCGGGTAGGCGATTCCGGGTGGGACATGTTCCAGCAACAGCCTCAGCATCGCGGCGTGCCCCTTCTCTGCGGCAAACTGCAGCATGAGGTAGCTTTTGTCACGCGGCCGAACCCCCTGCTCAAACAGGTAGCGCGCGATATCCAATGCGTTGAACGCGACCGCAGTGCCCAATGCCTGCCGGAAGTCGAACGGCTCCGTCGCATCGCATGCGCGCGCGTTCTTCCTTTCCAACAACTGCCAGTGGGCATGCAGCTGCCGGAACCTGTCCACATTTCCGTCCTCGGCCTGCGATACGAACGCGCGCAGGGTAGGCCTCGCCCCCGCCCGCAGCAGTACCTCGGTGCAGTCCCAGTACCCATGTTCCACGGCGAGTTCGAGCGCTGTGGCTCCGTGCACCTCGGAGGGCATGTCGACGTCGATCTTTCCAGCACTGGAACGCAGCAGTGTTTCAAGGCGCTTGGAATGATTGGAGATCACCGCGCAGTGCGCGGCACCATAGCTGCCAGCGTCAGGGTTGGACTTCTCGAGCAGTTTCTTGATGGTGGTGTCGCTTGTCGGCTTCATCATCCGCCGCAATGGGGACGTGCTGGCGTCGACGAGACAGGCGCGCTCCAGCGCGTTGAAGGGTGCCGATCGGCGCGTCCGGTTCGACTTCTCCTGCTGTTCGATCTGGTGCACCAGCCTGACGTTGAACGATTGCAGCTGGGCAGTGCCCCACCGGCGCACATTGGCAAACAGGCTGTTGCTCGCCGTCTCCATCGCATTACTTTGGCCGAGCGTGTTGAACGTGGGAACGTTGCGTGGCACCAGCGCCCTTTCGTTCGGCATTATCTTCGCAAGGGAGCGCGGTGGCAGGGCAATGACCCGTTGGACGGCCTCCCTGCCCAGTTCAACCAACGCACTGGTCATGGTGCGCTGCGCCGCAGGAACAATCGCCAGTGCCTGCTTGGCCCGCACCGGTGGCGGGTCGGGTGGCAGGTCGACCACAGGCGGGGTGCAGGCCGGCTCCGCCTCGGGGGCGGTCGAAGCGGCAACGTCCAGCACCACCACCGCGTTCGGCGTTGCCTGGCCTTGGCTGTGCAGGGCCGACTCAAGCTTGGCGATCTGCGCCTGGTAGTGCGAACGCGCGTCTCCTTCGGGCAGGCGGGCGTGCTCGTCTTTCAGCACCGCCAGGGCGGCGCGGGTGCTTTCCAGCTCCAGCGCGGAGAGATCACCGGGTTCCAGATGGTCGTCGCCGCCGCAGGCGAACTGGCTGTCCTCATCCGACGAGTCGGACACCTCCTGGAAGTCGATCCTGCCCTGCGGCAGCGCCGGAGTCTGGGCTGTGCTCACGCTGGGCGTCGCCACATTGAGAATGGACCAGAGCCTGCCGATGGCCGGCGTCCTGTTGATCTGGCCTGCGATCAGGTGGAGACCTTCGCTCAGGCTGTGAGGCGGTCGGCGCGGGGCGGCGGCGTTGGCGGGAAGTTGCGAGGGAATGCGGGTCATGTCGGTCCTTCAGCAGCGGCTTGAGAGAGGCGGGATGGGGGTGCCGGTAGGGCGGCCATGCATGCTTGGCTGGGCCTGCCCGCTCTCCGATGAATTGTTGCCGGACACGTCACTACGATTGACTGCGCCAATTGACGCGAGCAGCGTGTGTGGTCTTGCTCAATCGATCCATGTCGCTGCACGCACCGCAGCGCGTTCCTCGATTCAGTCCATTGATCGAATCGATCGTTCCAATTGACGTGGTGATGAACAGTGCTGCAACAAGGCAAAAAAAATCCCCGGCCAAGGCCGGGGAAATGCGTTGCTGCGAGGTTGGGAGCGGCGCTGACCGGTGGGTCAGAACTTGAACACGTAGGACACGCCGTAGGCCAGCGGGTCGATCTTGACGGTGCCCAGCTTGGTGCCATCCAGCTTGACGTCGCTGTCGATGTCGATCCAGCGCACGTCGACGCGCAGGGCGCCCTTGTCGGCGATGGCGAAGTCGACGCCGGCGTGTGCGGCCAGGCCCCACGAGTCTTCCAGCTTGAGGCTGCTGCCGGCCAGGGCGCCGCCGGTTTCTTCGCTGAAGAAGGTGGTGTAGTTCAGGCCGGCGCCGAGGAACGGGGACACCTTGCCCTTGCTGTTGAAGTGGTACTGCAGGGACACCACCGGCGGCAGGTGCTTGGTGCTGCCAACGCGGCCCAGGCCGTCGATGTTGATGTCGTGCTTGAACGGCAGGGCGGCCAGAAGCTCGATGCCCAGGTTGTCGGCGATGAAGTATTCGCCGGTGATGGTGGGCTTGATGTCGCTGTCGGCGTCGACCTTGAGGCCGCCGGCCAGGGTGCCGTTGTTGGACTTGGGGGCCACCTGGTGCACGCCGGCGGCCAGGGTCCAGTCGCCCTTTGACTGGGCCATGGCGGGGCTGGCGGCCAGGGCGAGGGCGGCGGCGAGGCTGGCGGGCAGGAGGAGGGGGGTCTTACGCATGGTGCTGTCTCGTGGCGGGGTGGAATGGGGCCAGTTTTCCCGTCCGGGCCTTGGCGCGCCTTGATCCGGATCAATCCACGATTTTTACGGGTGTAACCGCTTACCATCCCGATCCCGGGGGCCGGGGTGGGTCGGGCTTTGATAGAATGGCGGCCCTTTCCATCGGCGCCGCTCTGTCGCGGCTGCAGGAGCTTGTGAACATGGCAATCAAGGTTGGCATCAACGGTTTCGGTCGCATCGGGCGCAACGTGCTGCGTTCGGCGGTGCTGAATTTCGGTAATGACATCGAAATCGTGGCCATCAACGATCTGCTGGAGCCGGATTACCTGGCGTACATGCTGAAGTACGACTCGGTGCATGGCCGCTTCAAGGCGGACGTGGAAGTATCGGGCAGCGACCTGCTGGTCAACGGCAAGAAGATCCGCCTGACCCAGGAACGCGATCCGGCCAACCTGAAGTGGGACGAGGTCGGCGTGGACGTGGTGATCGAGTCCACGGGCCTGTTCCTGACCAAGGAAACGGCGCAGAAGCACATCGATGCGGGCGCGAAGAAGGTGATCCTGTCGGCACCGTCGAAGGACGATACGCCGATGTTCGTGTTCGGTGTGAACGACAAGACCTATGCGGGCGAGGCGATCATCTCCAACGCGTCGTGCACCACCAACTGCCTGGCGCCGCTGGCCAAGGTGATCAACGACAAGTGGGGCATCAAGCGTGGCCTGATGACCACGGTGCACGCTGCGACGGCTACCCAGAAGACCGTGGACGGCCCGTCGAACAAGGACTGGCGCGGTGGCCGCGGCATCCTGGAAAACATCATTCCGTCCTCGACCGGTGCGGCCAAGGCCGTGGGCGTGGTCATTCCGGAGCTGAACAAGAAGCTCACCGGCATGAGCTTCCGCGTGCCGACGTCGGACGTGTCGGTGGTCGACCTGACCGTCGAGCTGGAAAAGGAAGCGACCTACGCCGAGATCTGCGCGGAAGTGAAGGCGCAGAGCGAAGGCGCGCTGAAGGGCATCCTGGGCTACACCGAAGACAAGGTCGTGGCGACCGATTTCCGCGGTGAAACCCACACGTCGGTGTTCGATGCCGACGCCGGCATCGCCCTGGACAGTACCTTCGTGAAGCTGGTGTCCTGGTACGACAACGAGTGGGGCTATTCGAACAAGTGCCTGGAAATGGCCAAGGTCGTCGCCGCGAAGTAATCGCTGCGTACGGATCTGAAAGAACGGCGGACTTCGGTTCGCCGTTTTTTTTGGTCGGTACTCGTTGATGGCGCGTGTCGCCGGCCTTCGTTCGGCTGCTGATGGTTCTGGGCGAACAGCCTTTGTTTGCCAGATCCTTGGAGGGGGCCGCCGGGTGCGGGGGTACGGGATACGCCGTGAACCTGTGGTGGTCAAGTTTTTCTGGACACTCTCAAGGGGCGTTCAGGCCACCTGCGCTTCGTGGAGCGCAGGCGGTACCAGGCCGTTGGCGTTATGCAGCCGGCGCTGGTTGTACCAGTCCACGAACTTTTCGATATCTGCCGCTGCCTCGTACCGTGTGGGGTACTTGGCGTACAGCCATTCTCCCTTGAGGGTGGCGAAAACCCGCTCTACGACGGCGTTGTCCCAGCAATT